>DATDXH010000045.1:0-6957 GCA_035289405.1 archaeon
GTCTTCTGGGTCTGATTTGACGATATTTTCCTCCAGTTTTCTGCCTATGACAATATGGGAAAGTGAAATTATCTTTTCTACAATTTCGTCTGCGGCTAGATTATGCTTCGCAAGCAAACCTTTGAATTTGTCCCTGCTGATTACGTCCTCGATCTCTGACAATATTTCCGGGCTGATGAAATTCATCGCGTCCTTTCTTTCTATCTTCCTGATTAGCTCGGCCTCGTTTCCTTCCCATAAGAATCCAGACACAAAAACATTGGTATCCAGAACCAGCTTTATCATTATTTTCTCACTTCTTTTATCAGCTTGTCAAGGTCGCTTCTTGAGAAACCTTCTTTTTTAGCAGCCTCCCGTATAGGCTTGGCAACTTCGTCGAATGTTTTTTTCACCGCCGGCCTGTCGATTTTCTTCAGGATTATGGTGTTGCCCTCGCCGAACACAAGAAACTGGTCTGATTTCTTTATTTTCATCTGGTTCCTCAGTGCGCTTGGTATGACTACCTGGCCCTTTTCGCTTATCCTTGTCATCTCCACTTCCATCTTTCTCACCTCATTTTACTTGTAGGAATAGTAAGATATATACTACCAAGTATTAATAGCCGCCGCATTCGCCGCACTGAAACAGTTTTGTTTTCATATTCAAGCCACAATGATTATCCAAACGTCATGACCTTGTCTGATTCAACAACAAGATCCAGCATGTCATCCATTGTGGAAACAGGACATATGCCACTCTCTTCTTTGTCACGTACTTTTAAGCATGTCCCGCATGCCAGCAAGACGCCGCTTCTTTTCTTGAACGTCACTATCATTCTTTGCACGTCGAATTTATTGTCCTGAAGACTTTCGCATTCAACACCTTTTCCGGGCAGAAATAACTTCACGGTGTGCTCCTTGTTGAGGGCTTCGTCAGTAAATGAAAAGAGGGATTTGAACCCCGGCTTGAGTGCTCCCAGCGGGATTTGAACCCACGTCAGCGGCGTTCCCTAGCCCCTTATACGCTGTTTTTCCGCCAGCGCTTTTTCCAAAAGGGCTTTGAGAGGCCGCCATCCTTGCCGGGTTTTCCGAACCCTCCTTGATGTTCCAAAGAAAAGTTCGCTAGACTATGGGAGCGAATACAATGAGGTTGAAAAGAAAGGTTTTAAAATCATTCCAAGAACAAAAGCCCGTACATGACTGCCATGCCAAGCAATATGGTCAGCACCTCTATTATGGAGTTTTTCGCGCTGAATTTCTTGTGCAGTTCCGGTATCAGGTCAGAACCAGCTATGTAGATGAATCCGCCGGCAGCAAATGAGGCAAGGATATTTATTGATGTGTCAAGGTAGGCGCTTATTACCAGCGCAACCACGGCACCCAAAACGGCGGTAACGCCCGTAAGGAAATTTAGGAATATAGCCCTTCTCTTCTTGAAACCGCCGTGAAGCAATACGCCAAAATCACCTATTTCCTGCGGTATCTCGTGAAATATCACCGCCACAGTGGTCGCAATTCCGACAGGCACGCTTATCAGGTAAGAAGCCGCTATTATCATGCCGTCTATGAAGTTGTGAACCGCGTCGCCGAAAAGGTTCATGTAGGCAAACGTGTGTACGTGATGCTTCGATATAGGTATATGGCAGTGCCTCCAGTGGACTGCCTTCTCCATAATAAATGAAACAACTATGCCAAGTAGTACGTACATGGCGATATCAATCGTGAACCCTGTCGCGGCAACTTCAGGCAGCAGGTGGAAGAAAACGTCGCCCAATAACGCGCCCGCGGAGAACCCGACAAAGTAAAGCAGAAATTTTCTTATCACGATATCCTTTATGACAAGTGTAAGCACGCCTACGAACGACATAAGGCTGACTATTATTACGCTGACTATTGACAATATTGCCGGGTCTGTCATCAGAATAATTACATGTTATTAAACTTAAACCTGATTGTTAATAACATATTAAAAGTCTTGTGTCCAGAATTAATAACTATATCATGGCAAAAATAATCAGCATGTCGCTCAGCGCGGAGCTCCTAAAAGATATTGACTCTATAGAGGGCTTTTCCGGCCGCTCCGACACCATACGAAGCGGCGTGAAACTGCTTCTCGACGACCTAAAGGAGAAAGAACGTCTGAAAGGCCATGCGGAGTGCGTATTGATAATGATGCATAACAAGAAGTTCGAGGACGCGTTCATCAAGACGAAGCACAAGTACGAGGACATAATAAATACGCAGGTCCACAGCAACCTCTGCCACGACAAGTGTCTGGAACTGTTCGTACTGCACGGCTCGGCCGAGAAGATAACATCATTCCTTGCTGACATAAGAAAAAACAAGCGTGCGGACTACGTGAAGCTCGTCGTGCCTTAATGTTTCTTTTTAAGCATTCAGTTTTTACTTCTGACTATGAGGATGGAAAAACCTGCACTGTATAGGTATGCAGACCAAGTCATGAGATCGTTTGAAATCAACAATGAATACCAGGCTCCGTTTAGCGATACAAAGCATACTGTAGACGTGCAAGATTTGAATCTTAATACAATAAATATCTGCGGCTTAAAAGCCGCAGTATTTTTGCACGAATGGAAGTAAAATATACGTCCTGAAGGACGGGGTACATGGAGAACCAAAGGTTCTCCTGTACAGGTGAAGCGAAGCTTCACCTTGTATTAAACCCATTCGATGCAATAAAAGATGGATCAGTAGTCATAACAAGGTGCCGTCACCCATCAGCCGTTTACGTTATTAGAGTAAACGACACAGAAAGAGGCCGTATTGTTATAGTGAACCCACAAAAGAATCTGGACATGTTTGTGGGTTCACTTATAGCGCTCAAGTAAGTATAATATCCAGAATGTTTACTTGGAGCGCTATAACATATGGAGAGACTGGAATGCCAACGGGCTTTACGCACCTGTGGAGAGTGTATTTTCTCTTACAAATGCAAATGAGTCTATAGAGGTAGAAAATGGCAAGTTACTAATTGGTCATGCGACTTACCTACCTTATTTTGGATATTCGACACACGACGGAAGACGACATGTCTCTAAACCTACGATGATATGGGCAGACGCTTATACAAAGATATCCCTAGTTGATTGATTTTTACCATTCGTCTGAAGTGTCAATGGATTTCCACAGATACAGCGAGGCGTAGCTCCTGTACGGACTCCAGCGTTGGGAAAATTTGTCCAGATTCTTTTGCGAGACATCCTTTACACCGTAGAGTCTTGCGACCGCTTTCTTTATGCCCAGATCATCGGAAGGAAAAACGTCCTCGCGGGCCAGGGAAAACATAAGGAACATTTCCGCAGTCCATCGCCCTATTCCCCTTATTTTTACAAGTTCCTCCAGGACCTTCTGATCGGACTGTGCATGAAACTTGTGGGGACTGACATGGCCGTCGATGAATTTCCTGGAAAGGTCTTTCATGAAAGATATTTTCATCCTGGAAAATCCTGCTTTTCTTATCCGTCTTGAGTCGAGCTCTGCTATGCGTTTGGGCGTTATCCTTCCATTGCACAGTTTCTTTAGGCGGTTGTATATTGTCATCGCCGCTTTTCCTGATAGCTGCTGGTTCGCTATTGAAAGGACGAGAATATTGAAATAATCCTTTCTCTTGCCAAGCTTGAGGGTGCCGTTTTTCTTTATTATTTTACTTAAACGTGCGTCCCTGGATAGAAATTTCCTGGCTTTTTCCGACATAACAATCATCCAGTACTTTTGATTTAAAATAAGAGAATTTAAGTCTGCGAAAAGTCATATCTTACTATGGGCTTGTAGTTTGGTTTGGTACAAACCGGACTGCGGGCACAAATTAGAATAATTTGGGCTTGTAGCTTAGCTTGGATAGAGCGCTTGAATCAGAAGATGGCGATGCTTCGGACCAATTCCAAGTCTAAAGAGGTCGGGGGTTCGAATCCCTCCGGGCCCACTTAAAAACTTTATATCCATTAATACCCTAAATTATTACCATGAACAAAAGTGAAACACTGTTATTGATCGCTTCTTTATTTGCTGTTCTTATCGTAGCGGGCTGTACTTCCCAGACACCGACACAACCAGCCGGACCTGGCTGCACGCTTGAAACAAAGCAATGCTCAGACGGTTCCTATGTAACTAGACAAGGTCCTAACTGCGAGTTCGCGGCATGTCCTGAACCAAATCCTCCGGCGGGCGACACAATAAAAACTGCGAGCAAGCAGGGAATAGCCAATTATATTGTTGACGGAAACGGCATGACACTTTACTACTTCACGAGAGACGCTCAGGGAATAGGCGGGTCAGCACCAACAAGCACGTGTATCGGGGGTTGCACCGATATATGGCCAGTATTCTATGCAGGCGAAATAAAAATACCAAGCAACCTAGACGCAAATGATTTTTCGACAATAACAAGGGGTAATGGCGATATGCAGACAACTTACAAGGGATGGCCTCTTTACTATTACTATCTTGACACGAAACAGGGTGACACGATTGGTCATGGAGTCGACGGTACATGGTATATAGTGGCCCCGGGCACAATTTAATTTTCTATCAAACACTATGGCATTTTTGCATGCTTTTAAGATTTTCCGTTGAATTCTAATTATGCAGGCACTCGAAGCCCTTAAGAATTATTTTGGGTACTCAGAATTCCATCCGTTGCAAGAGAAAATAATAAACGATATACTCTCTGACAAGGACGTCTTTGTGCTCATGTCCACGGGCAGCGGCAAATCATTGTGCTATCAGCTTCCTGCTATCATGAAGGATGGCATAACAGTTGTCATATCCCCACTTATTGCGCTGATGAAGGATCAGGTCGACAGCCTGCGCGTCAATGGCATAGGGGCATCTTTCATAAACAGCACCCTACCAGTGAAGGAAATAGAAGATGTAAAAATCAGGCTGCTGGAAAACAGGGACAAGATACTGTATGTCGCGCCGGAAAGGCTTGCCTCGGCTGATTTCCTTGACTTTCTTGGAACGTTGAGAATATCAATATTCGCAATAGACGAAGCACATTGCATATCCGAGTGGGGACACGACTTCAGGCCTGAATATCGCAGACTGGGAATATTGAGGGATATTTTTCCTAAGGTGCCTATAATTGCGCTTACCGCAACAGCGATACCGGTCGTAGAGAAAGACATAATCAGCGCACTCAAGCTGCGCACGCCACAAATACACAAATCAAGCTTCAACAGACCGAATTTATTTTATAATGTAAGGCCAAAGGAGGACGCATACGGGCAGATCCTGGAATATATAAAAACCCACCCTAAAGATTCCGGAATAATATATTGCCAGAGTCGAAATTCCACAGAAAATCTTGCAAGAAATCTTCAGGAAGATGGCCTGCGCGCACTGCCTTATCATGCTGGCCTGACAAAAGATGAAAGAAATGAAAATCAGGAACGTTTCATAAAAGACGATGCAGAAATTATAGTTGCCACGATAGCGTTCGGAATGGGAATAAACAAGCCGGATGTACGCTATGTCATTCATTACGACCTTCCGAAGAACATAGAAGGGTATTATCAGGAAACGGGAAGGGCCGGAAGAGACAGGCTTGACAGCGACTGCATACTTTTCTTCAGCTATGGCGACAGGAAAAAAATAGAAGTGCTAATAGAAAAATCGCACAATCCGCAGAAAAAAGTTATAGCCTACAAAAAATTGGCCGAAATGATAAGATTCTGCGAAAGCTTTGAGTGCAGGAGGAAATTTTTGCTGGGTTATTTCGGGGAAACATATGAAGAGAGTTGTGGAAAATGCGACACATGTCTCACGCCAAGGGAAACTTTCAACGGCGACGAAATTGCAAGGAAAATAATTGTATGCATCAAAGAGGTCAATCAGAGATTCGGCATGAATTATATAGTTTCAGTGCTTACGGGAAGCGAAAAGTCCAGAAGATTATCTTCATACGGGCATAACAACCTGGGTTCTTACGGAGCTGGAGACGAATACAACCGGAAACAGTGGCAGGTTTTCGTGCGAGAACTGATAAATCGTGGTTTGATAGATGTAGCTGGGGACAAATATCCGATACTCAAACTGAACCAAAAAAGTCTGGATATTCTGTCCGGGAAAATTTCAATAAGCCTCACTAAACCTGCAGAAATGGCAAGAGAAATCGCTATAGTTCCGCAGCACGATAAGCAGATAACAGGTGAAATAGATCGCAACCTGTTTGAAATCCTAAGAAGCCTTAGAAAAAGCATAGCCGACTCGGAGAATGTGCCGCCCTACGTCATATTTCACGACTCCACGCTGATAGAAATGGCAACATATTTTCCGCAGGGCACTGAAAGCATGGCAAAAATAAGGGGCGTAGGCGACGCCAAGCTTGAAAAGTATGGTCCGAAGTTTCTGGAAAAAATAATCAATTACTGCAAACAGAACGGTATAGAAGAAGTGATAATAACAAAGAAGCCGGCAGCGCAGAGTTCGGATACTTATAGGCAAACGCTTGAGCTTGTCAGGCAGGGCCTAAGTATAGAAGAAGCCGCAAAAAAGAGGGGACTGGCTACAAGTACGATAGCTTCGCATATAGAAAAGATGATACGCTCGGGAGAAGATATAGATATAAACAGATTTGTCACCAAAGAGCAGCAGGAAGCAATACAATCGTATATTAAAAAAACTCGGATCCAAGGTCTCACTGTCATAAAGGAAGCCCTGGGTAACGTCTATTCCTATGATGAGATAAGGTTGGTCAGGGCTAAAATGAATATGAAGAATTCCGAAAGTTCAATAGTTTAGGGTATACAAAAGTTTACAAGTTAGTAGATGTACAATATGCAGTATGACAAAACTTAAGTCTAGAGATGAGAACGTTAGAAACGCCTTGAAGCTGCTCGAAGAAGGCAAAACCACAGTTTCAAAAGCCGCAGAAATCGCAGGTATAGACATATGGTCTTTCATCGAGAAGTTAAAGAATTCAAAGATAGTCTGGGTTAAGGATGATGTTGTGAAAAAA
>DATDXH010000046.1:0-7714 GCA_035289405.1 archaeon
CCGTTATGCGGCCTTCCTTTATACCTTCCATAAGATCGGAGGAGCCGCGCACATTTATTGAGTGGCCGTTAGCAAAGGTGAGCAAAAAGTCTGCGAAGCCGCCGTTTATCTGCAACTGTGATATAACGCCCATTACTTCTACGTAGTCGTTTGGATACCTTAATCTGTTTTCATCAAAGTCTATCATACACTTTCTAATAAAGCGAAGGTTAAAAAAGGTTGTTGGAGTCATTTCTCTATGAATATATCGATACGTGAGTCGGTTCTTGAGGAAGCCGCTAGCGTACATAATAAGATTCCCGAATTCGAACAGCACGAGCTTGCTTATTTCTACCAGCGATGCGGCGGGCGCGAAAAGCTTGTCCTCGTTGCTTACACGGACGACGAGCCGGTTGGGTATCTCGTCGCTTATGAATATGACAACTCGCTCTACTGTTGGCTTGTTGGCGTGCTGCCTGACTTCAGGAAAAACGGCATAATGCGCGGGATGATGGACTACATGTTCAGCTGGGCAAAACTGCGCGGGTACAAGAAAGTGACCATAAAAACGCGCAACAAGCGCAGGGAGATGCTGAACTACCTGGTAAAGAACGGCTTCAATTTAATTAAAGTGATTAGGGTGGAAGATCCAGTGGAAAACAGGATATTGCTTGAGAAGAATCTTTCTTAACTTGTTTTTATACGACTTCGACACATAGTAATTTATGCTTGGAGAATGAATTACGTAAAAATCACGCATTCTCCTGCATGGCATGTTCATTTTTGATATATGTGAACATGGCATCCAGAATACTTACCAAAAGTATTCTAGGATAACAAAATTCGTATAATATATTTATTTAGATAGGTGAATTATTGCTATGGGAATTACGAAAGCTCGAAAACAACTTACTCTTTTTGATGTTACGAATCTTGTCGTTGGGGCTATCGTCGGCGCTGACATTTATATCGCTGCGTCCTTCGGTTCCGGGCTTTTGGGGCCTGCTTCACTTATTGCATGGGTTGTTGCCGGAATTTTTGCTATTATTGTTGCACTTACCTTTGGCAGATGCGCTGAGGTTATAAAACAGGTCGGGGGGCCGTACGCTTATGCAAAACACGCCTTCGGCCATTTCTCCGGCTTCATGACGGGGTGGTCTCTATGGCTGGCAGAAATAACCGCACTCTCAGTGTTTCCTATTGCCTTTATCATTTACTTGTCTTTCTTTTTCCAGATTGGGCTTGCAATAAAGGTTGCAGTCACGGGCCTGTTCATACTGTTCCTTTTTGCCACAAACTACTTTGGTATTAAGAATGCCGCTAGGACCAACGATATATTGACGATTGTAAAACTTGCACCCTTGTTCCTGTTGATAATAGCCGGCCTGCTGTGGATGTTTTCCAAGCCCGCTGCGGTTATTGATAATCTTACACCATTTGCCCCGCTTGGTTTTGATAATTTCGGAATCGCTGTTGTTATTATATTCTGGGCGTATGCGGGCTTTGAATATGCGACCGTTGTCAGCTCGGACATAAAAAATGCAAGAAAAATACTGCCGAGGGCAATATTGGGCGGTATGCTAATAGTTACAACGTTCTACATACTTACCAACCTTGTCATTGTGAGCGTGGCAAATTACGCACAACTAGCCAGCCAGACCACTCCGCTTATTTATGTTTCGTTCCTGCTGATGGGTGGTGTTGGAGCTATAATAATGGCCATAGGTGCGATGATCTCTCTTTCAGGCTCCAATGAGTCTGGTCTGATGGGAAGCGTACGCCTGGCGTATGCCATGGCCGCCGACGGGTATTTCCCGAAGAGGATGGCGAATGTGAGAAATAAATACTCGACACCACACGTTGCGCTTGCCGTCCATTGTATAATAATGTTTTTTGTGGCGACTTTCTTCACCGCACAAATGCTGATAACGTTTGTAGTTTTCAACCTGGCTTTCGCATACATCATGGTTGCACTTTCGTCTATGAAACTTAGACATGACAAAATTACAAAGTTACTTGCCATCTCAAGCCTTCTTATATCATTCTACCTGATAACCCAGAGCGCAATATTTGTCATCTTAGGTGGGCTTGCGCTTCTGCTTGCTGGCGTGCCTATATACATATTCTTCGCGCCCAAGTCTGAACTGAAGCATGCCAAGCGCATGATGTACAGGAGGGAAAACATATTGAAACACCGCGCGGAAAAGGAGAGCGTGTTCCTCGCGCACGTTGTAAAGCACGTGAAGCTGCATCTAAGAGAAAGAGAAAAATTTTACAAGAAAAGGCTTAATGAAGACGGAAAGGATGAATGAAAACTATTTTTAGGGCGATCACGCAAGTATTCCCAGCAGTCCCATCACATGCAATACCGTAAAGACACCAATCAAATCAGCAGTTCCGGCTATCAGCGGTATTGTGACGTTGTCCGGGTTTATTTTGTATCTGTATGACACGATCGATACAAAAAATGATACCGCTATCACTATCGTCGTCAGTATGAGGCCTGCGACAGTCGCGCTGAAGACAAGTTTCGGCAGCGCTATACCGCCTATTCCTATGAAACCGCCTATGAAGTATACCAGCACGCTCACCGTAGGAAAGACCATTATCGATAAAATATACGAGTTTATTATTTCTTTTTTTATTTCTTCGTTTATTTTCAGCTTGGCATCAAGACGGCCGCTGTTCAGCTGTGTTGAAAGCCGCGAGGACAATATGCTGCCTATGTTGCCGCCCTCTTCAAGAAATGCCGGTATCAGCGTCAGTATTATCGGCACGGCCAGTATGATGCTCAGGTTTGATTCCATGAGCAGGCCCGCCGCCGCGCTCAATGTGCCCGCAAAGAGCATTACCAGCACTGACTGAATGACTATGGTCTTGTATGAGCCCTCGCGAAACACGAGCGCGTCGTGCGAGCTCTCCGCTACAAAAACCATCACGAGATTGATGATGGCCACGACAGCCACCATTACGGACATGAGCATTATATAGAATTCCGAAACCCCCAGTACAAAGCCCGCGGCTATCGCCAGAGCTGGTATCGTGAAGAAATCGCCCATAGCAGTTATCAATGGCGACGTAACATTGTCGGGATCCCATTTTCTCTTATCGGCTATGAATGCTATTCCGAACGTAAAGAAGAGCAGTATTATTCCGGAAGCTATGCCGCCTATGAATGATATTAGCATCAAATCTAGAAGGCCAGCACTTTTTATGCCAAATATGAGCAATAGGGCACGTGCTATGAAGGCCAGTGCTATGGACGTGAATATAGTAAGCGTTATTGACGAGTAAATATTATTTTTTATGTATCCGCTCTTCAACGTGAACCTGTCTATGCGTTTCATATGCAGCGCGGTGCCCAGACGTGAGCCGAGCGCGCCGAATATGTTGCCGCGCATCGACATCGCGCCGGGTATCAGGATTATAAGGCCCGGTAGAAGCAGAAGTGTTTCCTCAAGCTTGCCGAGGAACAGGCCTGCAACAACGTCGGTTATTATACTGAGAAAAATAGCACCAAAGCTTTGCTTGAGACTGGACTGGCCCCTCATATACTTTATGAAATTTCCAATAGAAGATCGTATAGAATCGAGTACCGAACCCTCGCCATCGAAATTCCAGTCGCTTATTTTTTCTGTCACGATATTAATTTGAGGTATTGCATAAAAAGATTTTGCAACTCAGAACTTCTTCTCCTTTATTATCTCACCGTCTTTCAGCCATATGCCGCGGTCGGCCAGTTCACCTAGAGCTTCCTCGTGCGTTATTATTATCACCGTCTGGCCGAGCTTCTCATTGAGCTCACGAAATGCGTTGAACACGTTGATAGCGCTCTTTGAATCTAACGAGGCTGTCGGTTCGTCAGCCAGCAGTATTTCCGGCTTGTTGACTATGGCACGCGCTATCGAGACACGCTGCTGCTCGCCGCCTGATAGTTGGTGCGGGTAGTTTGCTGTCCGTTCGCCAAGGCCGAGCATCTTCATGACCTCAAGGGCGTTGTCGTTAAGCTGGTGGTTTTTGATCCCTAGAAGCATCTGGGGTATGTACACGTTTTCTATCGCCGTGAGCTCCGGCAGAAGCGAGTAAAACTGGAACACAAAACCAAACTCCTTCAGCCTGAAGTTTGTTCTCATCTGCTCGGACATCTTTGTTGTGTCACTTTCCTTTATCTTTAGCGTGCCTTTAGATATGTCGTCTAACAATCCTATGAGGTGTAGCATAGTGCTCTTGCCCGAACCAGATGGACCCATCACCGAAACGAACTCACCTTTCTTTATAGCCAGGTCTATGCCATTGAGCGCGTTAACCTCGACTTCGCCCAGCCTGTAGACCTTGTGTACTTTTTTCATTTCTATTATGTTCATTATCGATCCCTTCTTTCCTTACTGAAAGACGCTTTAGCGTCATGCGCCTCAGGTCTAGATCTCACCCCAACTCGAGGAAAGCTTTGCTTTTCTGAGTCGCCAGAAACCTATGGTTTCTGCGCGAGAAAGGGTTAGATTTGACCTTTAGTCTCGGATATAATGTTTATCTTTTTATCCGAGAATGCATTGAAAGCTACGGACTTTAGTCCGTAGATGAAACTCAATGCATTCTGGATGACATGTTCCATGAAACCCACGACTTTAGTCGTGGGTTATATCAGAAACATATTATTTTCCCTTTGTCATAATATTTTCTTCTTTCCGTAAAGGATTTCTTCTTGCCAATATTGCAGCACGCCAGTGCGTCTACTGCAAGAAGAAAGGCTTTATTCCACCGTCTTGATCGACTCCAATATTTTCTGCTTTGACGCCATCCTCGCCGGCACGTATCCGGCTATCACCGCAGAGAGGACTATGAGCAGTGCCGCTTCTATGACCGCCTCGGGGCCCAGCGCAAACCTCAGTGCACCTATCGGGAGGTTTATTGGGTTTGCGCTCGTGTAATAATTTATAATTTCGAATATACCGACGCCTATGAGCATACCCAACGTGCCTAGTATGAAGGACTGCAGCACAAATATCAGCATGACCTGCCTGCTGCTCATTCCTATTGCTTTCAGGACCCCTATGATTCTCTTCTTTCTGGACGTGTTGATGAAGACGACTATGCCTATCGTCACAACAACCACTATGACACCGACCAATGCAGTCACGAGATTGACTATCCCGAACGTGGAATTTATTGCACCGACGAAGCTCGACGCCTCTTCCCATGTTCTGACTTCCACGCTGTTGACGCCCTGCTCAAGTATGAACTGCTTGACTATATCGGCACGGTAACGATCCTCCAGCTTTACCAGAAGGCTGGATGCCTGGTCGCTGGTGCCGAGTACCGATTCGGCTTCCTCCATTGTTATGAAGGCTTCCTGTGATATTGTGGAGAAACCTTCGCTGCCCACTATGCCGCGCACCCTGTACTCTTTCTCGAGGCCGTTCTGGTATCTTACTGTCACAACCTCGCCGACATCTACTCCAAGGCCTTCTATGAGCTGGCCGAATTGTTCCTGGCCGACTGTGTCCTCTATGCGCTGGCCTGCTATAAACCTTCCTAAGACTATCTCGCTGTTGCTATGATCAGTGAGATATGACCCGCGCTCTACAAAGGTCGATGTGGTAGTAACGAGCGACTCTTCCGACGGCGTTATGGCAGTCGCTGAAGTTGAAAATTGCTTGTTGCGGAACGATATAGTGATAGGCGTTGTTATATGCGTTGATGTTGCAATAACTTCTCTATGCAACTCAACTTTTTTTTGCAAAGATGAAATTTTAGAAATGAACTTAAGATCGGAACTCTTAGACGGCGTTATTATTATGTGCGAAGTCGCCGTGTCTATGATACCCTCCTGGAACGTGTTGCCGAGCCCGTTGAGAAATGCGGCGAAGAATGTTATGTTGATAAAAGAGAACGCGAGCAGAAATACAACAAGTGTTGCTATTTTCCTGTCCCTCTTTATGTCCTTGAAGGCAAGAAATGATACGGTGCGCAACGTGGACATGCGTTACACCTTCTTTTTTCGTATGCGGAAGTAGTAGTAAACGCCACCGATTATCAGTATCAGTATTACAATGCCCACAGGAAACTCCGCGTCCCTTATTGTTATGTCGAAGCTGTTGATAACCATGTGCGTTCCCGAATCGTCCGCAAAGATTGTCGTCAGAGTGCATTGTCTCTTGCCGCCCGATGGAAGGGTAAGCTCAAACACCGCCGGTGCGTCCTCGTCACGCTTCAATTGACCAAGGAATGTTGTTGCTTCCTTACCGTCACATTCTATCTCTGACTGTATCGAATCTGCATCGCCCGTTCCAACATTCTCGAGCCTTACTATTATAGAAACCGGCGAACCTGCGGTTGGCACTCCTGTGGAAGAGGAGACCTTTATGTTTTCTATGTTAAGCTCGCCCTTGTTCAGTACCTGCACGCCTATCGTCTGCGTCGAGTTGTAATGTGCGCCTGATTCGTCAATATAATTTATTTCGAATGGCAGATTGTATGCGCCGGCTTTCAGGCTGTCGCTAGGCGTCATTATAAATGATATTGTGGACTTGTTTTGCGGCAATACGCTGTTGACAGTTATTACTGAGCTGCCCAATGCCACAAAATCAGCCGCCTTTGACACGACCTTTATCTGCTTTGCAACGCCCGTTCCTATGTTAACCGCCTGTATGTTCATAAAAAATACGTCGGAAGGTGTGGCATTAATGGACATAGACTGCAATATTATGTTTGGCTTGCCCCTCACCGTTACGTTTATTGTCCTTACCTGCGAACCTGCGCCGCCAGTCCTTATGAATATTGGGTAGACACCGGACTTGGCGTCCGTATCGACATTAATAAAATAAGTGTTAGTACGTGAGCAGAAACCGCACAAACTGAATCCGCTGTCAAAATTTTCCGTTGAAGTTTTTAGCGTGAACGGCTCGCGAAGATCCATGTACGCTTGTACGCTGCTTGCGAAATCGCCATCGCCATTGACGAATGTTATGCGTATTGTCAGGTCGCTTCCGGGCTCTACTGGCTGTGGTGAAACGTCATTTACTATGACGTTTATGGATGCTGCGTGCACGACAGATGCAAGTGCAATTGCAAATATGGCCGCTACGATGAATTTCATATTATCAGCTAAGTCTTTTACAAAATATATTTAAATCGTACAAATTAGCTTGAATATTATATATTTAAACGTATTGGATGTCCTATAAGTTTCTTATTGACTTGTTTATTTTAGATATCCAGTTGCCGTCTTTTACGCCAAGTACAACACGCCTGTACTTTTCGCCCTTTAGCTCTATAACGAGCGGCTTGCTGTTGCGCGTTGAAAACCAGAATTCGCGTCCGCGCGGTGTGTAGTAATTTCCCGCTTTTATCACGCCAGGCAGGAAAGAGCCGGGCGCCCTTATTTCCTTCCATACAGTCTTTGGGCGCTTGGCATGGGCGCGCTTGATGTGCTTTATCGGGATTTTGATTGAATGCTTTACAGCCAGAAGCGTTTCTGTCTTGCTGAAAACTATTTGCAGATAGCCCTTTTTTATTGATATTTTCATAAATTATTCACATATTTTGCATGATCGTTGCAGACATTTTTTATCTCAGTGACATTAGGTGCGGCAATGCTCACGGCCAGCACGCATCCGCAGTCGAAGCTTGTTATACGAAAATCGCCGTACTGCCTTGGCTTGTTGCTATGGGACTGCTTTAGCATCTGCATGAGTTCTTCCGGTATATTTGGCATGATAATCACAGGTTATTAAAC
>DATDXH010000047.1:0-2065 GCA_035289405.1 archaeon
CGAATAATATTCGCAAACTCGATTATTGCGACAAATACTGCCGGAAATATTATTAAAGAAGGAAAACCTATGTCTGATTTTGCAAAAGCCAAGAGTCTGCCCGCATAAGGCAAAGTGAAGTAGACTTTGCCCAAAACATTCCCAGGACTCACTTGCCAGCTATCAACATTGTCATTGCCGTCGCCTTTCGTCTTATAAAAAAGGCCGTTTTCGCTTGCTTCGATACTTGTAACTCTGTGGGTTATTATGGTTTTTGAATTCTTTTCGCTTCGGAAAGCAATAATATCGCCTACTTTATATAAAGGATTTGCAAGTGGTGAGGCGAATTGTCCGTTATTTTTTCTCGCAACAACAATTGATCCAATGTCAATTGCGGGGGCCATGGAGCCGGAGCGGACAATTAAGGCCTGGTTACCAAAATAGGGAATCGCAACATATGCAATCCCCGCCGCCGCAATAACAAGTATTATTGCAAAAAGAATATTTATCGCTTTTACAACTTTGCTCATACATACTTAAAAAAGCTCTTTGCTTTTCGCTTTTAGCTCTTCGTTAAAAACTTAATCCTCACTTCCCAGAGGGCGGGTGAACTTCTCTCCCGCCCTTGTTCCAAAACCTGCCATACACTAAGGTGCTATGGTTGGAAATACCGGTGGTGTCGGATTGTTCCTGTGCTGAACGATATCGAAAGCGATATCTGCGCTTACGCTATCTGTCTGAACTTCATTTCCTACTCCCGATCCGTCACAGCCGTTTTGTGTTGCTTCACCCAAACACCATGCAACACCTATGTAATATGTCGCACTTCCAACTAAACGCCCGTCAGAGGCTAAACCATGACATATTCCGTAATTGTTATGTCCGTCAGCTGGAGCTGGTGTTGGCGTAGGCCCAATCGCAAGACAATCTTCGTTATATGCTTCTGCTAAGGCAGGTGCAAGAGTAAGCGTAATACCGCTTTCATCTTGACCTATTACATCAGCCTGAGTTACCGTCTCTATGCCGTTGAAAATATTGTCTCCTTCCATAGGATCATCACAGGTTTGAAAACACTGAAATCCTGGGACATTTCCCTGGTCAAGCCACAAGAAGAAATCCAGGTTTTCACTTAATTCACCGTCTACATCCGGGCTTGGTAACGGAGTTGGCACTACGTTACATTCAGGATCTGTGGCATCTGATTCAGGTTCTGTACAGTTGACATCCGCGTCAACTATGTTGAAAACCCTAATTCTTCCCCATGCATCATTATTAAACACATGCATACTAATTGTATTTTCACCTTCGTCTCCAGGTTTCAAATCTTCAATATAGAAAAACTTGTCACCTTCTACAAGATCCTTAAGCACCCAAGTTCCTACACATGGCTTTTCGACCAACTCTGGTCTCGTAGTGCTCGATGGATTATCATCAACCCAAATAGGATTATCCACTTGATCAGGTGTATTGTCTTGGCAAACTAAACCGGCATAATGGGCTTCGCTGTCAATCTTAAGGTCTAACGCGCCGGCAGCTAATACATTATCTTGTGATGTTTCTGTGTCGGAAAAGAAAGCAAAAGTTGCTCCTATTATAAGAGCAGCCGCTGCTAAGATTACCGCACCTGATATTAAAACTTTTGAATTTATTGTTGTTGTTATCATTTATTTTTCACCCCCCCTCTTAGAAACTCTTATCGAGTCTTATGAGATTTAGAGTTTCTTAGACCCGCCAAAGTGAGGTTTCGACTGCGTGGATGTAAACCACGAGGCGAACCTGAACGACGGCGGGCTTTCTCCTCTATTTAAAATCTAATTTAAAGAACAAAAAATCATTTTATAATTCTTCATACTTCATAGTTCGCACTTCATAGTTCTACTGGCATAGATCTATATTCTGTAAGATTGTTTGCAATCCACCATACCCTGATACCGGGTAATAATGTCCCGCGTCAGTTGCGATTCCCTGCAGATACGCTGTATTAACATCGCTCCCGACACCAACTACGAAGACTTCACCGCCTCCTGATTTAAAGGCCGTGGCAGAAGCCGCCGCGACATCGTCTGCAGTTGACGATGGGAGAGGC
>DATDXH010000048.1:0-7080 GCA_035289405.1 archaeon
CCGGAGAACATCGGCCCGCATACGACCTCTAATGAGCCTTTCTGGAAGTCCATCTAACCACCGTAGCCGTTGCACCGTGCGGCTTGCACCCTTTCGAACCCATGCTTTGACGGGTCTATCGGGAACATTTTGGGGAATTCAGGAGAATCAACGGGGGGACAGACGTCACTGCGATACGTCTGGGGCGATATCGCTGCTCTGTTTTCTGGTCTTTCTGTTCTCTTTCCTGCTCTATAGTCCATACCACACCGTGTAAACTAAGTATAGAAAATATAAAAAACCCATGACGACAATTAGGGCTATGCGTAAACTCGTTGCCGGCGTAATATTCCACAAGAAAAAATATATTATTCTCAGGCGCAGGCTCGGCTGGAGGGGCTGGGAATTTGTAAAGGGCAATACGGATGGCGAGGGATACAAACGAGCACTGCTGCGGGAAATACGTGAAGAAACGGGGCTGCGAAAGGTGAAAATAATATGCCAGCTGCCGCCTGAGGTCTTCTATACGCACGAGAAGATACACGGCCAGACTGCATCCATGCAAAGGGCATTCCTTGTCGAGTATGCGAGCGGAAAGATAAAACTATCACGGGAGCACAGCAGCTTCAGGTGGGTGGACAAAAAGACGGCAATGAAACTGCTGACTCACAACGGTCACAAAACTTTCCTTACTGCTGCTGACAAGACACTCCGCGAGGCGAGAAGAAAAAGGATGAAATCACTGATAGAAAAACTTTCAAAGAAACATGCGACTCTTGTCAAGTTCAGTGGAGGGCATATATCATTGAGATATGACGGCAAGAAGCTCTCAAACAAAGTCGTGAAGGAGCGCAACAAGGACGTAGGCAGCTGGTCAAAAAAGAAGAACATAGTATATTATGACAGGGATCTGGCGCTCCATGAAATCGTGCCGATACTGATACATGAAACAGTGGAGAAATATATGGTGCATGAGTACGGCATGGACGAATATCTTGAGGCGCACAAGGTAGCGCAGGCCGTCGAAAGGGATTTCATAGCTGACAGGGGATGGCTAAGTCACCAGGAGCTTGTGGCAAGGGACTGGGTAAAGGCGAACAAGCAGAAGATCGGGAAGAACAAGTTCTATTAGAATTATTTTTCAGGTATTTTTGGGAAAAGCCTGCTCACGGATCCGTCTGTCTGGGTTTCGAATATTGTGTTTGCCAAGAATTCACCGATTGATATAACACTTATTTTGCTGAATTGGTCCCATGATGGACTATAATTCGAATCTGTTACGTATATTCTATCTATAGATTCACATTCCTGCAGCCTTCTCAGGCCGTTTGGAACGCCTTTTTTTCCGTCTTCTTCAGCCTCAAATGGATTACCATCGTAGTGGGTTGCTATTACAATAATCTTTTCCGGTCCGTACGTACTGATATTTGATGCCGTTCTAGCCAACGTCTTGCCTGTTGATATCAGGTCGTCGACTTCGACCGCCACTTTTCCAGGCAAATTATCAAGACCTATTGCCGTCCTTAATACCGGGTCGTAATCATCTCTTCTTTTATCGACAATAACCGCCTTGTGACCTGTTACCTTCATTAGATAATCATTTCTTTTTGCCGACCCAGAATCCGGATCCACAAGAACTGCCCCGTGGCTTGAACTAAATTCCTCCAAAATTGGTAAAAAAAGGTTTATAGGTGTCAGGTCGTCTACGGGTATGTCGAAGAAACCCTGTTCCGCTTGTGAATGCATGTCTAATGTCAGTAATCTTGTCATGCCAGTGGCGTTCAGCATATCCGCGACCGCTTTAAATGATATAGGAACCCTTGATTCATCTTTTCTATCTTGTCTTTGATATGGCATGTACGGTGCCACCGCGATTCTTCCCCTTGCCGACGCTCTTTTTAGTGCATCCATTGCAAGTGAGAGTCTCATGTACCCAGTGTCCGGATTGTCATCACCTTTATCGTCTTTGAATGACGCTATGTAAAATACGTCCCTGCCACGTACGTTCTGAAATTTTGGCTTTGATTCAGTGTTCATGAATATTTTTTCATTTACCTCGCAAAAATCATCGTAATCAAAACCATGGACTTCGTTCAGGTATCTCCGTATATCGTCTACTCTGTCGCTCACCGCTGTTGGTGGCTCTCTTGTTATAGCTAGATATGCACTTCTATCTCTCTGTGCATTGCGGAGTAGACCCTCATAGAAATGTAATCTCTCTGTAAGAACTTTTGGAAATGCATTGTAAATATCGTGTGCAAGCCTTTCAGATCTTTTTGTATATGCAATTTGCATGTCGACTAGTTTTCCTGGCATATTCCAACTCAACTCAGAGCCTTTTTAAATTTATATGCCGGCGAAGACAAGTTATTCTGTAATTGATGAGTGATTCTAATGCGATACGTCATGCCGTTCAGCAAAATACGCATAAAGGACGTGCCGCTCGTTGGCGGCAAGACGGCTTCGCTTGGCGAGCTCCTTAGCATGGGGCTGCCTGTCCCGGATGGCTTCGCCATAACTGCCGAGGCCTACAGATTTTTCATTAAGGAAAATAAATTGGACAGGACCATACACGAGACGATAAGAGGGGCCGATCTGAAGAAAATAAAAGAACTAAGGAAAACCGGAAATGCCATAAGAACTCTGATAAAGAACTCGCCGTTTCCAATGACCCTCGAGAAGCAGATACTAGAATCATACCGCAGTCTTGGGAGCAGATTTGTTGCTGTCCGAAGCAGCGCGACGGCTGAAGACCTTCCCAGTGTTTCCGAGGACGAATACGTTTTTGTGAAACTTAATGGGAGGCCATTTTTCGGTAAAATAAAGGAGCTATTTGATTTGCATAAACCAACTGATTATATTGAAGTTTTATCAATGGATAAGTTTGATGTTAAATGGAGAAGGGTATCCGAAATCTATAAGCATAAAGTAAGTAAGAAAAACCTATACAAAATTACAACAGCTACAGGAAGAAGAATTACAATATCACCTAACCATAGTTTAATTGTTCTTGACGAAGATACATTGCAACCTAAAGTTGTTGAAATGTCAGAATTGAGAGGAAGAGAAAAAATTCCTGTTGCCAAAACAATACCTTTACTGGAACTTCTAAACGAGATAGATGTTTTAGACTATATTTCTCAAGACAACGTTGTTGAATATAACGGTAAAATAATGATAAAAAATAACTCAAGTAACTGGACAATTCAGACTGAATTACCAAGGAAAATATCTATTACAAGGGATTTGGCTTATTTTCTGGGTATTTATGCCGCTGAAGGAACTACTTATGGAAATAATGAAATCATTATTACTAATTCTAATGAAAAAATAATCAAAAGAGTGAGGAGTTTTATTGACACCCTTGGAATAAATTCTACAAATAAAATAAATAAAAATTCATTAAGATTTTATTGTAAGACACTTGCTAGGCTTTTAAATGAAAATTGTAGTATTCCAGATGGAAAAATAAAAGGCAAGGGTAGAACATGCCATACAAAGCAAGTGCCTTCATTTATTTTTGCGTGTTCTACTGAAATTATAGGAGAATTCTTAAAAGGGTGTTTTGATGGTGACGGGACTGTTTCAAAAACTGTTAATTATTCTTCGACATCTGAAAAACTAATTTCTGGGATATCAACATTACTGGGTCTGCTTGGCATAGAATTCTACATACATAAAAAGAAAACAAGTTTTGAGTTGTACATACCTTCCAATAGCCTTGAAAATTTCAGGGATATGGTAGGTTTTATGGATCAAAGAAAAATGAATAAATTGAGGCAAGTCATAGACAAATATAATGAATCCAGTAAACATTTTGAATTTAAAAACTCTATGAAAATATCTAAGTTTATAGCATCGAGTATTAGGAATGAAATTGAAAGTAATCTACCCAAAAGGACTTTTATTGGATCTTTCTGTCCTATTTGCTCGAATTCAATAAGAAAGACTAGTAAATATAAAGGCAAACAGAGATATTTTTGTCACGGTTGCAAGAAGGCATTTTATGATGATAATGTTATAAGAAAACAAAGTGAGAAGTATGTTAACTATAATGAGAGAGGTCAATTTATAAGAAATTCTGTACCATGGAATAAGTCGGCTAATACCCATCCAAATTATGGTCTAACTAAATTTAGAGAAATTGTAAGCGGTCATGGATTGGCACAGTTAACTACACCATTCGACGGTGACATAATATGGGACGCCATTGTTCAGATAGAGGAGGTTCCTTATGACTCTTGGGTTTATGATTTTACAGTTCCTGATGTTGAAAATTTTGCGTCAGGTATAGGGAATATAATTACTCATAATTCGGCATCTTTTGCCGGGGAGCAGGAAAGTTATCTTAATGTTGACGAAAAAAATCTTCTTAAAAGAGTAAGGGATTGTTTCGCTTCGTTGTTCACAGACCGCGCTATCAGCTACCGCGAGGACAAACATTTTGACCACTTCAAGGTATATTTATCCGTCGCCGTGGAAAAACAAATTTTCTCAAAAGCAAGCGGCGTCATGTTCACTATCGATCCTGACAGCGGCCACAGGAATTTTATTGTTATCAACTCCAGCTACGGGCTTGGTGATTATATAGTTCAGGGACGAGTGACGCCGGATGAGTTCTGGGTCTTCAAGAAAAATGGCAAACTGATTGAGAAACAATTAGGCAAGAAGAATGTCATGGAGATCCGCTCGATTTTTGGTGTCAAACGAAGCAACGTGTCGCCAGGCATGCAACAAAAATTCTCGATAAGCGACAAGGAAGTGGAGCAGCTGGCTGACTACGGCATGAAAATAGAAAAACACTACGGCAAGTCAATGGACATCGAATGGGCAAAGGACGACAAAATTTACATAATACAGGCACGACCTGAGACGGTTCACTCGAAGAAAACAAGCATGTACGAGAACTACATACTTAAGGAGCGCGGCAAGCTGATCGCGGAGGGCGCGGCTGTCGGAAGGAAGATAGCCAGCGGCCGCGTTAATGTGATCAGAAGCGCAAAGAACATGAATCTTTTCAAAAAGGGCCAGATACTTGTCACAACTGCCACAGATCCTGACTGGGAGCCTATAATGAAAATAGCCGCCGGCATAGTGACGGAGGAAGGCGGGAGGACCAGCCACGCCGCGATCGTGTCAAGAGAGCTGGGTATACCTGCCGTCGTTGGCGTACAAGGCGCTACAAAGAAACTGAAAGGTGTTGTGACAATAGACTGCACCGAGGAAAAAGGCAAAATATGGAATGGTGCTCTAAAATACATAGTTGAAAGGCATGATATAAAGAAAATACCAAAAACACGCACAAAGATTTACGTGAATGTGGGAGAGCCGCACGAGGCTGTTGACGCTTCGCTGCTGCCCGTGGACGGAGTCGGTCTGGCGCGCGAAGAATTCATAATTTCTTCCTCTATAGGTGAGCACCCGCTTTCAATGATTAAAAACGGTCGCAGTAATGAATTTGTTGAAAAGCTTGCATCGGGTGTTGCAAAGATTGCGGCATCGTTCTATCCACGGCCTGTTGTCATACGTTTCAGCGATTTCAAGACGAACGAATACCGTGGGCTGAAAGGCGGCGGACCTTATGAACCACAGGAAGAAAATCCGATGATAGGATGGCGCGGCGCGTCACGCTACATAAGCAGCTACGAGCCGGCATTCCGTCTTGAGTTGCGCGCACTGAAGAAATGCATTGATGATTTTGGCTTGGATAATATACGTCTGCTTATACCGTTCTGCCGCACGCTTCACGAAGGCCAGCGCGTGACGGAGATAATAAAAGACGAAAAACTCAAAGCACCGGTTGGCGCGATGGCTGAAATTCCTGCTAATGTTATACTTGCGAAAGAATTTTCAAAATACTTTGACTTCTTTTCTATCGGCTCCAATGACCTTACACAGCTTACGCTTGGCATCGACCGTGACAATACTAAGCTAGCGAAGGAATTTGATGAGAGGAATCCTGCCGTCAAGAAAATGATAGAGAACCTGATCAAGACGGCTCACGCGTGCAGGCGGCCGGTGGGCATTTGCGGACAAGCTCCTTCTGATTTTCCAGACTTTGCAGAGTTTCTTGTAAAGCAGCATATAGACAGCATTTCAGTGAACCCAGATGTTGCTGTAACAACAAGACTAGTTGTAGCTAAAGCTGAGAAGAAATAATCATTTATTGTACAATTTGTCGATCTTTGCCGCAAGTATGAAATCGTTCTCACTTAATCCGTTGATTGCATGCGTCCAGATTTCAAGATCTAGCTTTCTGTAATGGACAGTGAAATCCGGGTGGTGACCTTCTCTTTCAGCGAGCACAGCAAGCTTGTTGACAAATTTTATCAGGTGCATGAAATCCTTGAAGACAATCTGCTTGACAAGCTTTTTGCCCGAGATTTTCCAGTCCTTGATGTGCTTGAGGTACTTATTTGCTTCGCTTTTGGTGAAGGGCTTCACGCCGCCTTCACACGGAATGCACTTCTTTTTTATCAGGTTCATAATGGATAATTAGCGTTTATTTATTTAATCTCATCTTGGAGATTTAAATCCATAGCAAGTTCATCGGTACTTCGAAACCCCAACTTCTTATAGAATTCTTTTACACTTGGATTTCTTTTGGGCACATTTAGTCTGGCTCTGGCGTAGCCTCGCTCCTTTGCAGTTTTTACAACCTGCTCTATAATCCCCCGACCTATTTGTCTTCTTTGATAGTCAGGATGTACACATACAGAAATTATGTAGCAGTCATTTCCGTCGGTCATGGCAGCTCCAATACCGACAGGTGTTCCGTTGTCAATAGCTGTATAGATGAAATCAAGAGACGTCAAATAACTCTCCCAAGAATATTTCGTCTTCGACTCAAATCCTACAAATTCCAACAGAGTATTAAGCAATTCGGGATCTGTTACAGCCGGATAAGGTCCAACAATTTTCATCTTTCCTAATTGTGCGAAATCCTTAAAAATATATCTGCTTAGAATTCATCAAGCCTGCTTTTCATCATGTGTGCTGCTTTCTCGCAACCAATAGCGCATATGAACTGTGCAAGTCTCGGGCCGCGCAGGCTGTTGAGCAGCAGTACATAGGCTGCTTCGAAGAACTTGCCGAGCTCGA
>DATDXH010000049.1:0-2626 GCA_035289405.1 archaeon
GTGCAACGCGCTACACGCGCACTTACTATAATGGGGCGCAAAGAGGGCGAACTCAAGGAAGTGGCGCAATATTTCTATCCTATGATGCAAACGGCTGATATCTTCGAGCTGGAGGCTGATATATGCCAGCTTGGTCTTGACCAGCGCCGTGCAAATATGCTGGCGCGCGAAATCGGGCCTAAACTAGGATGGTGGGCGCCTGTTGTTGTCAGCCATCATATGTTGATGGGATTGGAAGGCGTGAAGCAGCCGGATGGCTTTGAGGAAAACAAAAAGCTTGATACAGAAATAAGCAGCAAGATGTCAAAGAGCAAGCCCAATACAGCTGTATTTGTACACGATACCAGAGAAGAGATAAAGAAAAAACTGGGCGGCGCGTTCTGCCAGGCAAAGACCGTAGAAAATAATCCGGTTCTTGAATATTGCAAGCATCTTATCTTCCGCAAGTTTGACAAGTTCAAAGTAGAACGGCCTGACAAGTTCGGTGGCAATCTAGTGTTCGAGAATTATAGCGAGCTTGAAGCGGCATTTGCAAAAGGCGAACTGCACCCAATGGACCTCAAGAATGCCGCGGCAGAGTACATAGACAAGATGATTGCTCCTATAAGGAGCCACTTTGAGAGCGGCAAGGCGAAAGAGCTTTACGATTTTGTAAAGAAACAGGAAATTACAAGGTAGTTTACAGCATCAAAGAAATTTTTCTGAACGCACGTCTGCCAAAATAAACAGGTACTTCGCGTTGTATCATGTCATCCCTATGTATGATAAAACCGAAATAAGTTATATCAATCCCAAGGTTTGTTTCTTCGTCAAAAATTTTTAGTCGCGGTCTTTGTTCATCACGTCTGTAAATTATTCCAGAGTTTTTTTCAGGCAAATATTTTTTTAGCCCCCGAGGATCTATATTCTTGTACCAGAGCACGATTTCAAGCCACTCGTACATGTTACGTTTTTTCATTTCCCGTTCTGCAACTTCGATGTCTTCCTTACTAAGAGAAGGGAAAAACAACCTATTGTGGGCGTGGGCATGTCCAATAAAATCGGTTTCGTACAAACCGTTCTGATTATTTGCCCTACTGTTAGACGCCAATGCCCTGTCGTACCCTCTTAGTTTTTTTCTAGACTTGGCGGATATTTTTACAGAACCTTCCCTTCTTTCAGCCTCGCTGCAATTATGTACACTTGTTACCAAATAATGATCTTCACTATTCTTACCATACATCAAAATCCAGGGCTCTGTTGGTGCCTCTATAAGGCTTCTCGAGAGTTGCCAGACAACACTATTTCTTAGTCTAACTTTGGGTAGCATAACAATCAAAAAGAATACATGAATTTTCTTAAATCTATCTTATCGTTCTGAATTTCTATACCGTCTTTCTTTAGCAATAGTAATTTTTGATTTATTTTTCTCCCTTTTGTACAACCAGCGTAACCACCGATCGTCCCATTGCTCGACACGACTTTGTAGCACGGATACAATTCCGGATGCTCGTTGCGGCGCATGACCTGCCCGATTGCCCGCGGGCTGCTTCTCGTCGCTTTCGCAAGCGCACCGTACGTTGTTACCTTGCCTTTTGGGATTTTTCTAAGCAGCAGGAGAGCTTTGTGCATAAATTAACTTGTACAATAGCGCTTAAAAATACTCCTTTCATAGAGTAACCTATGGATGAGAATGCAATAATTGAAAAGACGAAAGAGTATGTAAAGAAGAGCATGGAATACGGGGATGTCGGACATGACTGGTTCCATATAGAACGCGTTTGGAAAATGGCAAAGATGATTGCTCAGAAAGAAAATGGCAACATGCTTGTCGTTGAATTAGGCGCACTCCTTCATGATATAGCCGACTGGAAGTTCTATGGCGTTGGTGCAGGCGAAGAAAAAGCACGGACATGGCTTGTGGAACTGGGATTGGAAAACAAAGTTATAGAGGATATAATCCATATTATTGAAAACGTTTCTTTCAAAGGTGTCGCCGAATCAGAAAAAATGAACACGCTGGAAGGCAAAATAGTTCAGGACGCTGACAGGCTTGACGCTATGGGGGCAATAGGAATTGCCCGGGCATGCACGTATGTAGGATTCAAGAATATCCCTATTCATGATCCGACTGTCAATATACGCAAGAACATGGATTTTAGCGAATACAAAAACACGGCGATAGTCGGGACTGCAATAAACCATTTTTATGAAAAGCTTTTGTTCCTTAAGGACAGGATGAATACTGAAACCGGTAAAAAACTGGCAGAACAGAGACATGAATTCATGGAGCTCTACTTAGACCAGTTCTTTAAAGAGGCAAATGGTGAAAGATAATTATGCTAGACATAAAATTGATACGCGAGCAGCCTGAGGTAATTCTGGAAAATCTGGCCAAGCGCAACGATCACGCAAATGTTCACATGCTTCACGAACTCATAGAGGCCGACCGTGAGAGACGTGACATAATACAGGATGTTGAGAAGCTCAGGCAGAAGAGAAATACAATAACAAAAACCATATCAGAGCTTAAGGCACAGGGCAAGGATGCCTCGGTGAGCATGAAAGATGCCGAGGAAATACCGAAGCAGATCAAGCAGCTGGACGAACGCCTGGCTGAGTTAGACACGATATGCAGGAACCTTCT
>DATDXH010000050.1:0-2445 GCA_035289405.1 archaeon
CTATACCGCCCACAAGTTCAATAATAATGCTTATGGAATGGTCATTTAGTATCTCATTGGCATCAGTAGTGAGCATGGACTTATCCACCTCAATACCCCTATCGCGGACAATGTCCTTGTCAGCAATCTTTTTCAGGACAAGTTCTGCGCCGAGCCTTTCCTGAATGGTCTTTGCATTTTCCTTCAACACCTTGACAACGCCTGTGCCAACTGTGCCGAAACCTATGAGACCTATGTTTATCTTTTGCATAATCACCTGCTATAATTTTTCTAAATATTTATTATAATCATCCACGGCAATTTCTATTTCGCGTAAAATTTCTCTTATCAAAGGGCGAGCCAATACCCTCCCTTTGTGATGAGGCACTGTGGTAGTCCGTCCATCAGGATGTCTATAAAACACATGGCTTCCTTTTTGACGTACCTTTTCAAAACCCAAAAAAAATAACAACTTTTCCATTCTTCTGGCATCAATTATTTGAAGCCTGCTCAATTTGTTACCTCAATCTGTTGAATTCCTACAAATTCAGGTAAATGCTCTTTAGACTCAGGGTCCATCTCTTCCAAACATAATTCTACTACTTCTTTAAGATTTTTTTGAAGCTCGTCCAGAGTCTCTGCTTGAGTATGGGCGCCAGGAATCCCTGGAACAATTGCCACATACAATCCAGTTTCAGGGTCTTTTTCAATATATCCAGTTATTTTATACATTTTAAACACCTCCTTGACTGCAATGAGTGGCTATCGTTTGTGGTACAGACGAAGCCATCAGATTTGTTGTTTTCCGTTTGTGTTGTATTAGTTGCCATAGTAAAAATTAATCTCCAAGATTTATATTTAAATCATGTCCAAAGCGTAACCCAGCAACCTCACAAGCAAGCTGAATAATTTGTCTAATATTTGACTTGCTATAATTGGTACCTATCCACCAACCAGATGACAATTGTTTTGAATACTCAGCAAGGTCTGGACGGCCAGGATAAAGTTCTTCACGAGTACGCGCTACATAACGTCTTTTTTTACCGTGCTTGCGTGATACAAAACGTTCTATAAAACTCGGATCACGACTAGAAAGCTCATTAAGAATATTTACCATAACAGCAGAAGCATTTCGTGCAGGAATAATTTTCCCGTTTAAAGTATAACTATAATCAGTTGGTTTGTCAGGTTGCTCTGGTTTATCAATTGGAATTGTTGGTTTCGAGGGTAGTGGAACAGGAGTCTTCAATTGTCCAAGCAAAAAAGAGGCAACCATATCGGGCTCAGGTTTGTAGCCACATAGGTCAGCAACCTTTTCAGAAATTAAATCAATAAGAATATTATCTTGTTCCTCGATAAGTTTACGCCATGCAATAGGTATATTCGTTTTAACCTCACGAAGAATTGAATCACTATCATGTTCACGATGAGCCTGTTTTAATGCCTCTCCATTGCGTATATTTTCATAAGACAAGTAGCGGTTAAAACGGTTAACTATCTCATCTAAATCACGCTCTAAAATATCCAATTTATAGAATCTCCGTTCTAAAATGCTTCCTCTTCCTGCAGGCAAGTAAAAATGCCATTCTTGACCATCAGTAAGAATAGCCATTGGAACTCCAGCACGAAATGCATACTCAAATAACTTAGAGTCTGCACCCTCTAAATTACCTATGTTCTTTACTTCAATAATAACTGTTGGTTTTGAAGGTGGATGACAAAGCGCATAGTCAACTTTGAGCGTCTCTAAGGGGTATTCTGGCCAAACAACGTTAGTATCAAATATTGGCCAATTGAGTGCTTGTAGTATACGCATTACAACGCCCCGTGAAACAGCAGCTTCATTAGAAAACTGGCCAGCGCGTATAGCTTTTTGTATATCTATGATATGTTCCTGCAAATCCATAACTACCCATTTTCAATTTTTTCTATGGCAACCAATTCATTTATATCTAAAACACCTTATCTATCCTTACAATTTGGTGGTATTGCCGAATCAGTCAGGCGGCGAAGTAAAAAGTCCCAGATGCAAGGCGGAGCAAGGCTTCAAGCGAGGCATACTGTTTTAGTATGTTGAGCGAAGAAGCCGCAGCGACAACACAGCAGATGGACTTTTTACACAGCCGCAACAGTTTTTTCAAACGCCTTCTTAATCCCCTTAGCAGCCTGTCTTGTCCTCTGCTCGTTTTCTATAAGGGCAATCCTTACATATTCATCGCCGTATTCTCCGAACCCTATGCCAGCGGACACAGCCACCTTTGCCTCTTTCAGGAGAAACTTTGAGAACTCCAGCGAACCCATCTTCCTGAACTGCTCAGGAATCCTCGCCCATACAAACATGGTTGCCCTGGGCTTTTCTATAGGCCAGCCTGCCTTGTTAAAACTATCTATAAGCACATCCCTGCGTTTTTTGTATGTCTCACAGATATCCTTAACACAGTCCTGCGGACCGTTTAATGCTGAGAT
>DATDXH010000051.1:0-13671 GCA_035289405.1 archaeon
TTGCCTGGAGATACCAAAGGAACGGAACCGTTCCATTCGAATTCGCTATCTCTAAGGCTACGTTGCCGTTACTTCCGGTACCAGTCGAGGCAAATTTCGCAATAAGTTGACTGCCTGACTGCAACAGATGAAGCAGCCGACTAGAATCAGGCGTCGTCCCGATGCCTACGTTGCCGCCGGTTGCAGTCAGTGTCTGAGTCCCTCCATTGGCTCCGCTCCAAAGTTCGACGCTATAACTTCCTGCTGGTTGTCCGTGAACCACTGTCGCTTCTCTTTGTAAGGCAAGTATTCCTCCGCCGCTCGCACCAGCCGAAGTTATTCTCGTAAGATCGGTATATTGCGATATCATTAATGACCCAATGCTATTTGAACTTAAACGAAACTGGCCACCCGCCACATCTAATTTTGTTCCCGGGCTCGTCGTCCCGATGCCGACGTCGCCCGCTTCTGTTATAACGGCCACAGTGCTCCCGTTGAAATTCTGGAAGGCGATGCCGTCCTGCTGCCCTATGACCATGCCCGTTATCGTCACGGGCGCCTTGAAAATCAATGCGGCCAGTTCTTTGATAGCTGCAATAACTGCGTCTGAAAATCCTGCCGTCGTGACCTTCACCTCTGACATCTTCGGCAAATCTGCCATCTGCGTCTCATTCAGCACGTAAGTGCCTATCTCGCCCGGGGCGAGCGATGATGGACCTGTCGCGTCGATTTTTCTGCCCGCCACGTAAAAGGTCGGGCTGGTCAGCGGTGAGCCCCCTGCACTCCTGAGGATGACCGTGTTCTTGTCCACCCCCACAATTTGAGGCACAACACCGACTTGCTGGGCTTGTTGCTGTACCTGCTCCTGCCCTGTTGCTGTTGCTGTTTCTGTTGTCCGCCCCAAAAATACGAATGCCATGCCGACAAGTGATATAGTAACCAGAAGAAGTAACACCGTCGCTATGACAGCAGTAATGCCTTTATGCATAAATATACTTTTGCACGCTACATAATAAAGTTTTTGTATGAACAAATAGTGCCATGTTTTAACTTTATACTAGGAATACCACCACCTTTAGACAGTGGATTCGCTTTATATGTTTATTTGTTCAAACTTCTCTAATGAAAATCGCAGATCTCAAAGACGGAACCGGAAAAGTCGATATCGAGGCCAAGGTAATCGAAAAAGAGGACACCCGCGAGGTCAACACAAAGTTTGGCCGCACTAAAGTTGCCAACGCCGTGCTCGAGGACGATTCGGGCACGATCGCGCTCACGTTGTGGGGCGACGATACAGACAAAGTAAAGCAGGGCGACTCGGTAAAGATAGAAAATGGCTTCGTGAAGGAATGGAACGGCTCTCTTCAGCTCTCAGTCGGCAAGTACGGCAAGATGACCGTACTTTAAACAATTTTTATTTGTGAGCAACAGTGAACCACATATAGTGAACCCACAAAAGAATCCCGATATGTATTGTGGGTTCACTTATACATGGAGAATCGAAGATTCTCCTGTACAGGCGAAGTGAAACTTCGCCATGTAGCGCTCAAGTAAGTATAATATCCAGAATATTTACTTGGAGCGCTATAAGTAATAAGTTAGCTCTATAGAAAACCTATGAGAAAACCAGCAGGAGCAGCATTGCACATCTGCAATGCTGCTAGTTACTAAGGGTATTGTGACAACACAATACCCTTCCTGCTGGTTTTCATTGAGCATTTCTACAGAGCCAATAAGTTTTCTTTCGGCTTAAGGACTTTCGATGCTGAATGACGCAGAGCGTCTTTTCACTGGAAAAGAAAGGGCTTAGACCCTAACAAAACACCTATTTATTAAGTACCATTTCTTAATTATTACTGTATATGAAACCGATCTATATAGCAGGCGCCGTGATAATTGTAGGCATACTGGTTCTTTCTGTCTTGCCTAAATCTAACCTGCAAACGCGGGATGAATTGAAGAAATTTTCTTCTTACGACGAGTTGCAGCAATTCGTGAAAAATAGCGCAGAAGAGTCACAGGTTTACGACAACCTAGGATTGCAAACGAGAACAACAAACGGCGCACTTGGCGCAATGGCAACGGCCGAATCCGCACCATCGGCTTCCGGAGCGGACAAATCATTTGATTATTCAGGCACAAACGTTCAGGTGGCAGGTGTTGATGAACCGGACTTTGTCAAGAACGACGGAAGATATATTTACACTGTCTCAGGCGGCAAGCTAGTTATAATAGACGCTTATCCTGCAGAAACCGCTAAGATCGTGACGGAAATGGATTTTACAAATTCTTCTGTCAATAATATTTTCATAAACAGGGACAGACTGATAGTATTTGGTAATGAATACACATATTACCAGACTGACGAGCAGACACGCGAGCCACAGGCAGAAAAGATGATAGGAATTTATCCTATATACAATTCCCAGTCGGCATTCATAAAAGTTTACGATGTATCAGACAGATCCAACCCGATACTAGTAAAAAATATCTCGGCTGAAGGTTACTATTTCGATGCACGCATGGTAGGCGATTATGTTTACGCAGTCATAAACCAGCCCGTCTACGGCGGCGACGTAGTGCCGCTGCCTATTGTCAGGCCGATGCAGGCCGATTTTCCTGATATCTACTACTTCGACATACCGGACAGGTCCTATAACTATGTCAATATTATAGCGCTCAATACACAGGACGGCAGTTACGCGAGCAAGGCGTTCATGCTTCCTTCCTCGCAGAACATTTTCATGTCCCAAGAGAATATCTACCTGAGCTACGTGAGATGGCTGGATTACAGATATTTTTATGACAAAATTGTTGACGATGTGATAATTCCCATATTCCCGGAACTTACCGACAGGATCAATGAAATACGCGGATACAATATAAGCAGATATGCACAATTTACTGCAATAGATGATCTCGTAGAGAATCATTTGGGAGAACTATCACCTGAAAGACGTATTAGTGTAGAAGAAACCGCCGTGAAGCGTATGGAAGAATTCCAGGCAGAGATAGCAAAAGAGCAGCAGAAGACAATAATAAACAAGATATCATTAAGCGGCAGTGAGATAAATTATATTGCACAGGGCAGCGTGCCAGGCTATGTGTTGAATCAATTTTCAATGGACGAGCACGACGGATACTTCCGCATAGCTACAACGGTGAATGGAGGCGGTTTTTCTGTACAGCCAATTGGCGTAGCAACCGTGGGTTCTGTTGAAACGGTCTCAGCACCCAGTCAAGGAGGAGGCGGTTCAGGAAGTGCAGGCAGTGCTGCCAAAACTGAAGTGTCAGCAGAAATCATTGCAACCGAACCAGCAATAGCACCACCTATGCCGCCACGTACTCTTGAGTCTGTTAATAATCTCTACGTTCTTGACAGCAGCATGAATACAGTAGGCAAAGTTGAAGACCTCGCACCCGGCGAGAGCATATTCTCTGCGAGATTTGCGGGCGACAGGGCATATGTAGTGACATTCCGCCAAGTTGATCCGTTTTTTGTAATTGACCTGAGCGACACAACGAACCCGAAAGTGCTTGGCCAGCTGAAGATTTCAGGCGTATCAAACTATTTGCAGCCGGTCGACGACAACCATATAATAGGAATAGGGAAAGATGCCACGGATGAAGGTATGCTGAAAGGCTTGAAGATATCACTGTTCGATGTAAGTGACGTTGCAAACCCTGTAGAAGTATCGAAGGTATTGATAGGTGACCGTGGCAGCGATAGTCCTGCACTGTACGACCACAAGGCCGTGTTAATTGACGTGCAGAAGAACCTTATGGTACTTCCGATCACTGTCGCAGAAATAGACAGATCGAAATATACAGAGCCACTGCCTAACTGGGCATACGGCGAAATTAAGTGGCAGGGTGCATACGTGTTTTTGTTGGACAATTTGAAAATAAGAGGACGCATAGATCACGCAACCAACGACACGCAGGAATTCGAAAATTATTATGGTCAGTACGCTGTTAGCCGCTCATTATATATAGGAAATGTGCTCTACACATTATCAAACAAGCTTGTCAAGATGAACTCCCTCGATAGCTTGAATGAAATAAACAGCATAGAGTTGCCCGGGTACGAGCAGTTATATCCTATTTACTAGCGTCTTCTAACACCTTTAATATCTTTTCTTGTAAAATTATCGTGGAGGCTAGGTCGGCTGGGTAGCGGGCAGCTGTAACAGCCCTTTTGAAAAAAGCGCTGGCGATCGGCGCAGAAAGGGTTGCAGCAAACCATCAACCCGCTTTAGATGGGATCGAAGCCAAGGGGCGCTGTACGAAGTAAAGTGAGCCCGTCGTCAAAGCGTCGAAGCTCAGCCCTATGGGATTGTTATCACGGCGAACCTTGCGAGGCTCGGAAGAGTGCAGCAATAAATCATGGTAGCGGTGCTCAGAGGATCACTGGGTGGAGCAATGATTACGGACAAACTTGCTTTGTTTCGTCTGGCCACCGGCGGCGTGCCTCCATTAAACTTCTTTCAAAAAGAAGTTTAATCAAGAAATATCACGTAATATTCGAAGATAGAGTATATAGGATCACTTGTTCTTTTTGGCGATACCTAGACTTTTTCTTCCCAAGAAAAAGGATCGGTAGTATGAAAATAACCTTTACGTCTATTGAAGTCAAAGAAATCGTCTTATCGGCAATAGTGCTCTCGGTAGCGTTCGCAATAGCCTATTCCGATGGTATATTCAACCTGAACTTGTCAACACTACCCACGCTCGTCCTGTTCGCATTTATCGCAGTTGGTATCGGCTTCCTCGCGCATGAGCTGATCGGGCATAAGATAGTGGCACAGCGTCTTGGTCTTCATGCAGAATATAAAATGTGGAAATTTGGCCTTGTTATAGCTTTGCTCTCCTCAGCAATTGGGTTTGTGTTCGCCGCGCCAGGCGCAGTTTACGTAAGCTCGCGCGTTGATTTGTGGGGACGAGCTTCTGGTGTATCAAAGAGAAAGATGGGCTTCGTATCGCTGGCAGGACCATTGGTGAATATAGGGCTAGCCGCGGTATTTTTCCTGCTGAATCTGCTGTATCCGATAATCATCGATGGCGTTTCATTGTTCAGCCTCGCAGTGTTCATCAACGTATGGCTTGGCATCTTCAACATGCTGCCGATACCGCCGCTAGACGGCTCAAAGGTATTTGCATGGGACAAGAGAATATGGATTGCAACGTTCGCCGTGCTGATAATGATGTTTTTCGCATTGTAGGTGATGATAAATTCCTGTAGAACTTCCCCTGAGTTGTGAAAAAATATCTGCAGATATGCTAGTTGAAATTTACAGACTGTTCTGCCAAGCTTACGAAATTGAATTTACTGGACGTGATGAAAGATTCATGAGGAGCAGCGGCGTGGATCACTTGTGTGCACGGGGGCTTGACTACAGGCCTTTTTACGGCGCTAAATTTTTCGGGCAAAAATCTGGACAGTCAACACGATTCTGGGGCTATGCAGACATAGAAGATCTTGGCGAATACAAGAATGACAGAAGATTTCAGGAATTGACCGAGGAATACCTCAGTAAAGCTCTAAGAAACCCGCCATGAAAAGAGTGTACTGATGCCAAGCCCGTCGTCAAAAGTATTGCAAATCACATCTTCTTTATGTACCCACGGCCAACTCGAAGTCAAGCGAAGCTTAACTTGAGTCGCCAAAAGACTTTGAAAAAGTCTTTTGTACGAAGCCGTGGGTTCGTGAGAAGATGGAATCCAGAATGCATTCTAGGACAAAAAATTTTGACTGAACATGCACTCCAAACGCTCAGCATCCTTCAGGGTGTTTCTTGTATTGTCCTGAGGCGCACTGCGTTGACACGACAACCTGCGAGAATGCGGTGCAGTTCTGTATGCTGACATTTTCAAACAATAAAGTTATTATGCTGCCGCGAGAGAAGCTTGTTATGGGCAGTCGCGTGGTAGTAGAAAAATTATGGCCCGTTGTATTTATGTATTGGGCAGATACTATAGAAAGCTCGTCAACTAGGCCGTCATTCTTTACAACTGCGCGTACATTGCCGCTGGTTCCATTAGCAATGGAAGCGTAAACGGATTCGACAAAGACCGAAGAACCAGAGCAGCCGACGCTCGTGTCTGTTCTGTTTGTTACAGTTTCGCGAGTTCCTGCAAAGAACGTGTTCAGCCATCCCGAAATCAGGGCAACAAGGCTAACGACAATCACGATAAGCATGACAGTGGCAACAAGCGGCGATACTCCCTTCATTAGCGAATTCATTTTATCAATTACTAAATTTGATGAGCCGCCTTATATAGATTTTCAGGATTACCCGCAGCTCGAATAAACAACTTCAGGGCCCTCCAGGCTGTCGTAAGCTGTTGACGGGCAGTTCAGGCTGCTGACCGTTATTAATTCTATCGACCTGTTTATCCCCGTGCACGTGGCCCTGGTCGTGTTGGAGACGACAAGCGCGTCGCCGACATTAAGGGTCTTCGTTTCGTTCAGGCTGAGAAGCGTTACAATGCCAGTCGTGTTCCTTATGTAAATGGAGTCTATCGCCAGCGTCTTCTTGCCTGAATTGACAACTGTAATAGAGGTCGTATGCTGCGTGCCTGTGGTGCAGTTGTTGTTGCACGTGTATGTCGCGTTCTTGATGTATAGGTCAGCGTACTGGCACTGCAGATGCGTCTGCGTAGTGTTTTGTATGTTCCTGGTCTGGCTCGTTGTCGTGGTAGAAAGCCAGCCAGAGAGCAGCGTCGAAACCGCGACCGTTATCACGATAAGCATCACGGAAGCAATGAGGGGACTTATTCCTTTCATATAACCAATAATTGTCTGGCTGGTATATATTACCATTTCACTGCATGGGCTTCCTTCGCGAACGCCAGTGAGCCACAGTGATAATAAGTTTTCTTTGCCCTTAAGGGCTTTGTATAATACTTCTTTTCCAAGGTTTTCTTCCTAAGAAAAGCTTAAAGAAAGAGGGCTTATCGGAAGAAAAGAGTCGCCGGATACTTCACGCAGTTTGACGCCAGTATCTCGATCTTGCTCGGCTTTGTTGTCGATGCCGTATTATACACCAGCCATGTTGTGGATGCCGGCGGAAGCGGGTCGGTAACGTTATAGTCAACCACGTTCAGCTGCTTGTTCTTCGTGAAATCGCCGTATTCTATCGAGGCTTTTATATTTGTAAGATTTATGCGTTCCGCAACGTTCCTTATTTTCAGAGTAACAGTCGTATTCGAAAATGCCAGAGAACTTATGTCTATTGCGCCAATACAATCAGCACCTACATTGGCCTCTTCAACCTTGCCGGCCGTAAACGTGGTCGCCCATGTGGCCATGACGCCCGCTATGGCCATAGTAACGGCTATGAGTAGCACGGTAGCAATAAGCGGTGAAACGCCCTTCTTGTTCAGAATCATAATCGCCTAATTTTTATTACCGTAAGTCATATATATACATAACCCCCATTGTATGATCAATGGGTTATGTTATACCGGAATATCACCACAAGTGATATTCCTTGTATAAAATAATTCCCACAGTCTGTTTACGGGTTTTTGAAAGAAATAAGATAAAATCTAAAACACTGAAATACGGGGTCTTCTCAAAAGTTGAATGAAGGCATATTTTTCCCGAAAAACTCTGTGAAACTAGGAGTTTGAAAGGGCAAAAATCTTCTTCACGCTCCGGTAAAGCGCTTTCTCCGACGTGAAAACCTTGTTGTGTATGAGAAATTCACGAATCTTACAAGTCGATGACAACGACAAAAATATACCCCAAAACTGCCATTCAAGTTTTATGATGTTCCGAAATACGACGCTAAATAAAGTATATATACTGAATTCGATCATAGATTACCTAGGAATTACGGGTATTGAAAAAACATATTTGACTATGTATATCAGTGCCATTGTTGTGATTAAAAATGAAGGGAATATCTCCGTTGATAGCGTCTGTGCTCCTCATAGCATTCACAGTTGCCATAGCCACGTTGATAATGGGCTGGTTCTCTACATTTACAAGAAGCACAACAACAACAGTCAGCAATACCACGACACAGGCGATCAGCTGCTCTGACGCACGCGTTTCTATACGGGACATTTACATACAGGCTGGAACCGTAGGCTCGCAAGTAGCTACGGTGATAGTTGAGAATACAGGCGGAAGTTCTGTCGGAGTCACAAATCTTCAGATACTAAACTCAACAGGTAGTGGATTCAGTACGGGGTTTGCGGCCGTTGGTTCGTTAAATAAAAGCCAGATAGTAAATTTTGTAATAACAGGTGTAGGGTGTGGCAGCTGTCCAAGTTGTTTTTCAAAAGCAATATTGACAACAAATTGCGGTGGGATAGGGGACACATTCACGAACACGCCTAAGTGCAGCTAAACATTATATACGAAGAAAAATAATTATAGAGAGGATAAGATGAAAAAAAGCAAAAAAGGAATATCTCCGTTGATAGCGTCTGTATTGCTTATAGCTTTCACAGTTGCTATAGCCACGTTGATAATGGGCTGGTTTTCGACTATTACAAGGAGTACCACAACTACGGTAGGTAACAAGACGTCAGAGTCTGTTGCCTGCTCTAGCGCACAGATAAGTATAGAGGACATTTACATAAGACAGTCTTTGTTCGCAAATGTCACCGTGATTGTGAAAAACACGGGATACGCAACTATAGGGATAAACAGCCTGCAGATATACAACACAACTGGCCAGAACTTCTCTACTGGGTTCATAGCGGCTACCTCTCTTCCGCCAGGCTCAATAGTAACATACAATCTAACGAACGTATCAATGACAACGTGTGCTGTATTTTCGAAGGTTATAGTGACTTCAACCTGCGGCGGAATAGCGGATACGTTCGATACTACGCCAAAGTGCGTCGCTTAAATGTGATTTATAGCTGACCAAATAAAGAGGCGGATACTATAATTTGGTTAGTGTGCTTTTTATTTGCAAATGATTTTCTGATACGGGTAAGGAGAAATAAAATGAAAGGGATAAGTCCGCTGATAGCATCGGTCTTGTTGATAGCATTTACTGTCTCTATCGCAACCCTTGTTTCAGGTTGGTTCTCAACACTCACTAGAAGCACAACCACTACAGTAAGCAACAAGACGTCAGAATCAATTAGTTGTTCTAACGCGCAGATAAGCATAGAGGACGTCTACATAAGCGCGGGCAGCGTAGCAACAGGAAGCGCACGTGTAATTGTCAAGAACAATGGCTACACAACCATAGGCGTAAACGGATTGCAGATATACAACACGACGGGGCAAAACTTCTCATCAGGCTTTTCTCCCGTAAGCACTTTCGATGCTGGGGCCATACAGACCTTCTCAATAGTCAACGTGTCCGTAATAAGCTGCCCGTCGACGTTCTCGAAGGTAATAGTAACGTCGAATTGCGGCGGAATAACGGACACATTCGACGGCGCTCCAAAGTGCCAGTGAGATTTTTCTTTGGTAAAGAAAAATCTCAATCAAAAAGAAACCTATTATAGCGCTTCAAGTAAACAATTCGGATATTACACTTACTTGAGCGCTATAAGTTGACCCAGAACATGTCCAGATTCTTTTCTGGGTCAACTATATATTTCTGGCTTACTGGCGCTCACATGAAGAATGCGAATGACAATGAGCCACCTTTTATAATATGTTTTCTTTTACAGTAGGGCTTTCTATAATACTTCTTTTCCAAGGTTTTCTTTTCAAGAAAAGCTTAAAGAAAGGGCTTAACCTATGTTCCTTACTTCCATGACAATAAAGTCAGCGCCGGCGTAGAGCTTGTAATAAATGTCGTAGTCAAGCGTCGAGTTTACAAAGGCGTGTATCTGGCAAACAGGAAGGTTCGTGCCGGCGTTGGATATTTCGGTGTATCCAGTGCCCGTGGCTGTCGAGTAGTCCTCGTTTATCACGACAGAAGAATTACCAATGAAGACCGTTACGTTGTTTGTTTTATCAACCAGTCTTGTTATCAAAAGATCCGTCTTCAAAGTACCGCTTGAAACTTTTTTGAATACAGCAGTTATCCTGCTGTTCTCTGCAACTAAATCATCAACGTCGTCGCCATTGCCATCCTTCTGCACGCAGTTGACGTCATTACCGGATATGAAGACAATGTTTCCTGATATGGATCTTGTAAAATACTCTACAATCTGTATAGATGATAGTGAAGAGAACTGTATCGCGTCCTCGCCCGGCACTGATTTGAAGTCCTTGGGGCTTGAGAACTTGAAAATACGCACGGCGTCCTTGCCCTCGCGTACAACGTTGCGTATATAATCGTCGATAGTCTGTAAATCATCTTGTGCGTTTTTTATGTCAGCCGTCTTAACCGTCCCGTCTATTATGGGCCGCCCTATGCTGAGCGCTATGCCTATTGAAATGACGGCTATCATTATTAGCACCACTACTGATAGTATTGATTCCATTTTACCAAGTCCTGTTGTAAACGCTTTTCGACCGTACAGTGATTCCAGTGTCCTGCAGTGTTATGTCGAATATAGCAGCCACATGATTCCTTGTGGAGCTGTTGACATATAGTTTTTCCACGGTCTCCCTGTTTTGCAATGTGTAATTAATTGTAAAGTTCAGGATCGTTTGCGATGCGTTGAACCTGACTGTAACATAACTTTTATCATTGAGGTTGAATATTTGCCCAGTCGGCGTTGAGTCCGTGAGGTTTATGACGCCGCTGATGTTGTTCTGGAGATAATTACCAATAGTGACTGAGATGTTATTCGTCGTGCCGTTGGAAAAAATGAACACATAAAGCATTTTCGAATCGAATTGTCCCCTTATATAATCGGAGAAATTAAAAAGATAGCTGGCGCTTGCATTCGGTATTGGCTGAACAGACGCCACACCAGCCAAATATGTAAACTCGTTCTTGACATTGTTCAGGTTGCGATCCAAGTAAGAAATATCCTGGAAAGCCTTCTCCTGTGTTAAGGCAGGCAGACTGAGAACGTTACGCAGTAGTATGACGCCGACTATCATGAATATCGCGGCTATTATGAACATCTGGCCTTTGTGACCAGAACCAAGGGTAAATATTGGGGCAGGTTTTTTTATGGCTTGTTTGTTTCTTGGTCTTTTTGTTTGCTTCTTTACCAAGTTTATTTTCCGGTCTGCTTGCCCTAAAGGTATTCCCTTGCCGTGGGGAGCAAGAGAAAGTCCGCGATCGTTTTTGCTAACTGCATTCATTACAATAACCAACCTTTCCCGATGTTCTCAGAATCTTGACCATAGCCATAACCTCACTTTTTTATTTACGAATTTTTCGCGGTATCCGCCTATGTAATAATCAACTATTATTATAGTTCTGTTTGACGGCAACGACAGTGAATTGCATGTTGTTGTGCATATGATAGCATCGAACCTGATGTTTCTCGGAAGCAATGCAGTCAAGTTTCTTTCCAGTTGCGTTATTCCCTCGGTTGCAACTATTTTCCTTAGATCGTCAGATTTGTCCAGATAAAAGAGCGCGTCGTACGCATTTTGTTTTATGATAGGCAGGCTGGTGTCAGCCTCCTCCGGGTTTGAGTTGAACACGAGAACTATTGTTACAAGTATCGCCGAGACCGCTATGAGCACCTCAAGCGTGTATATGTATCCTTTTTGATGCGAAGATGCCGCGTTTCGTTCCGAAGATTTATTTTTTCCCGTCATTTTTTCACCGTCTCTATTATGATCCAGATTCGTTCCGCATGTTTACCACGTCTGCACAGACAGCCTGCCGCGCCTTATGTGGCCCGTGCCGTTCTGATATAGTGTGTATCTCTGGAATGAAATGACATTGCCGCTGGGCGGGGGCGGCGGGCCGAAATTAAGTATCGTAGCGCCATTAAGATCAAGCAGTCGTATGCTGAAATCGCGCGGCATGCCCGTTGCATTCATCACACGGGTGTAATTTGAATTGTTGAGCAGCAGGATTGAATTGTATTGCACCAGAGGGAACGCCTGAACGTGGCCTACGGTCTCGGTTATGTTATCAACGCCGGATATTGTTGCGCTCCTTTCCGGGAAGTTCGAGTCATCGTCAAAATAAACAGTGAAGTACTTTGATGCTCCTGCCGTTATGCTCGTGCTGAATGTTATGACCTTGCCGTTTATGTTGTAAGGCACGACAGAGCCGTTCTCTTCGTATATTATGGTAGAAGGAACGTTGGCGGTGTATCCAAGATCCGTATAGTTTAATGTCACCTTTTCAGTTGTTATAGTCTCAACAGGTTGGGCAACCTTCCAAAACTGCGCCGTGTTATTGACTATAATATAGAGCTTGTATGCCTTGCTCATGAGCCCTATTTTGTCCAGAAGGTTCTCGTAAGCCCAGTGGTTGTATATCTCATTGCCGCTGAGAGATCTGTTGTAAATTAATACATCGTCTATACTCCCGTTGAAATATCTGCCGCTGCAGCAATTATCGTGAGCTATACGTAATTCGGTACCTGAATATTGAACTTCATGCGCAATGCTGTTTGTAGCGTTGAACAAACCACTTGAATTGCTCATGTAAAGTATTGCCCTCGAGGCATTAAGGCTCAATGCAACAAAACTCCAGTTTCTAACAGGGATAGTAAGATTGCTCTCAAAATCATAAGTGGCTTGACTATCATTATTCCATATATATGTCAGTTGTCCTGTTGTGTCACGATAACCGATGCCGATGGGTTGTGGGGCGTCACCAGACTGAATGATGCCCGTATACGGATCTGTATAATCACCATTCACCCATGCCATAATTGTTATTTCCGAAAAATTAATGTTCATGGCCGGAATAGAAATTAGATCGTTTATTCCGTCAAAGCTGCACCCTGTTCTAAACCGTCCAACAACGGCTGCAGAGCAATTTGCGCCGCTTATTGTTCCATTGTGCCCATATTGGCTGCTGTCAAGCGTTGAGTTGTCAAGGTGCAGTGCAAGAATAAGTGAGTCATTTCTTGAGTCGTACGGCCACGACAACGGCTCGAATCCGCGTTCAGTCACATCCAGCAATTGCTCGGCCTGGTCCGTCATTATACGCACAGTCGTCTTGTCACCTATATTGGAGAAATAGTTGGAGGTGAACTGGACAACAAGAGCAAACACAACGATGAAAACGCCGGCGGCGACTATGTAATCTATCTGCGTGATACCTTTGGCCATGTCGGAACGCACCGGTGATTTTTTTCGTATACCAACTGTAGCGCGTACAGATACGTGAATGGTACTGGGTTTTTTGTTCGGTTGCCTGTCATAAACATGAAGGTCACCACGGTGAATAAATCTTCCGAGAATTTCCCTTGCTCCTTTGTTGTTTATCATACTTTCATCATCTCGATTACATGGGTGCCGTTCGTGTACTTCAGATAAGAAAATCTTGTCAATCCACCGGAGGTCGAGCCTCTATACGCCACGTTGTAGCCTATCTTGCACGTCTCGTTAAAGGATTGAGGAGAGGATTTTATCAGTATTGATTTGTTGAAAAAATTCGCCGAATACTTGATGCCGGCTATTTTTTCGGGGATGTCTATATCAACGCTGCCGAGATTCGTGTCTGTCGACAGGTTGTAGCCGTCAGGCGCGTAGACCTTGTCTATGGCCGACTTCATTATGAAGCATATCTCCTTCACCTCGTTGCCGCCGACAACCTGCTGGTAGTCATTTTTTATCGAAGTCAGGGTGGTTACGACCGCATAGATGAGAAATATGCTGAAGCCAACCATGATAGC
>DATDXH010000052.1:0-2230 GCA_035289405.1 archaeon
TGAAAGGCGATATACCAGATATGCTGCTCGATCATGCCGAGAAGTTTTAGCAAATGGATTGTTTTTAATATTTTTCATACAACTTTTTGATATGGGTTACATCTATGTTCTCGAGTTCGGCGGGCAGCACGCCGACCTCATCATAAACAGGTTGAATGAAATCGGCTTCCGTGGCTCAGTACGTTATGAAAAAAGTGATGTGCGTCTTGATAGTCTGGAAGATCCTGCGGGCATAATTCTTTCTGGCGGCCCGAAAAATATCAGTCAGGGCGACGCGCCGAAATACGATCCAAGAATGTTTGATCCGTCCTACAACAAAATTCCTGTTCTCGGCATCTGCTACGGCCAACAGCTAATGGCAAGAGACCACGGAGCGTCCATGCACAGACGGACAAGAGAATATGGAGAAGCCGTCATGTCACTCAACGGCCATCAAGATCCTCTACTCGAGGGCTTCACCCCGACTGAAATAGTTTGGATGAACCATGGAGATTCCGTGGGAGAAGGTGACTTTCAGATATTAGCATACACAGGAAAGGGCGTACCGGCTGTGATAAGAAGCAACATAGGTCCATACAGAGGTGTGCAGTTCCACCCTGAAGTCACACACACTGAAAAGGGTGCGTTGCTTTTGAGAAACTTTGCACAAGGAATATGCGGTATAGCTCCGCAAAGTCCGGAAGGGTTTGACGCTGGCATGTTCGTAGAAGAGGCAATACGCAGATTAAAGGATGAAGTAGGTAGCGATACAGGATTGTTATATGTAAGTGGCGGGGTTGATTCTACAGTTGTTGCAGCACTTGCAAGACAGGCCGGAATAAAAGTTAAGCCTGTCCATATCGATGCAGGAAATGAAAGATTGGGCGAAGCTGATTACGTAAAGAGTATGCTCCATGAGCAACTAGGATTAGATGTTTACGTGCTCGACCAGTCCGATAAATTTATTAGTAGCCTTCTCAATCTAGACGACCCTGAAGTCAAGAGAAGAAAATTTCAGAGACTGTACAACAATACAAAAACTTATGTGGAAAGTAGTTTTGATTTAGGCGATACGATACTATTGGATGGCACACTCGCAACTGACAAGCGTGAAAGCGGAAAAGAAGCCGGCACAGGAGATATTAGAGACACAGGATCGACAGAAGTTATCAAAACACACCATAACACAAGCGATTGGAAAGGAAGAAAAGTTGCAGTTCTTGAAGGCCTTACAAAACAACACACAAGAATGGTAGCGCGCTATTTAGAACTGCCTCCTGAAGTTTCAGAAAGGCGTCCGTTCCCAGGTCCAGGGTTATTTGTCAGATATTCTACTGGTCGTTATGAAGTGTCTTCAGACCTGATGCATAATGCCAATGAAATATCACGACATCATGGCATGGATGCATACGTGATGCCAAGAAAAAGTGTAGGTCTAAAAGGCGACAGCCGTGTGTTTGAACATGCGGTTATTTTGACAGGGGAAAGGGACTGGAAAAATATCAGGATGGTGTCAAAGCGCCTCATAGAAGATCTGGACATTTGTCGTGTCCTATATCTCCCGGTTTCTGCGAGTCTGGTTAGCCGTCCTGAAGATGATTTCGCTTACTATCCGATGAACAGACGTAATTTGGATCGCCTGCGAATAGTAACAGATGTAGTTGAAAGAACAATAGATGAATACGGAGTCAAGCCATCACAAATGCCTGTAATAACATTTGGCGGTCCGACGGGTCACATAAATGTAATTCGCGATGTTCAATCAGAAGATTTTAGAACTATAACTCCCTTGAGAAAACCTGACCAGTTTCCGTGGGACTGCTACCTAGAAATCCATAAGAGGTTATTAGAACGATTAGGGCCTGCGGCAGGCCTAACAACATTCGACGTCTCGGATAAGCCAGGCGGCACTACAGAGTGGGAATAATCATTTCAAATTCTCCAAGCCTTTAGACCACGAGAATGCGTTCTGTTTCATCAGCTCGCCGAAGAGTTTTTTCGCCGATTCCGTCTTTAGCAGTTTACTGTTCTGCTGAAGCCAATATTCCGTGCCTGTATATCCCACATCGGCATATTCTTTTGCCTGGAATAGAAGTTCAAGCACATCAGCATCGCGTGCTATCAATGCTTCCTTTGAGCTCTTATCAGAAAACTCCTGCATGACGGACATTATCTCAGTTTTTATGTTCTCAGGAAGTGTGCTCAGCTGATCCTTAAGCACTTCCATTTCGGCCTCATCTTTGTTTATGTA
>DATDXH010000053.1:0-13289 GCA_035289405.1 archaeon
TGAAATTCGAATGACATAATTGTTACTCCCAAACGTGCCATCCATTATATATATTTCGCACTTGATCAGATTCTTCACTACTAAGACCAAAGCATTTAGATTCCCTGCCAGAATGTGATGACATAAAGATTACAACATCCCTAATATCCTCAATTTTTAACTTACCGATAGTTAGAACTTCCTCTCCATGAACAACTCCCTCTGGCAAGATTCTTTGTTCAGGCAGTCTTATTTTTGTGCCAGACAGTATGTCCGCCTCTTTTTTAATATGCGGATTCGCTTTTCTTACGATTTCGGCGTATTTGACGAACCCTTCTCTTATTTCTGAATAACAATCACCTATTTTGTCTTGCATCTGTGTGGACTGTACGGCCTTCGGACCTGACTGGTAAGCCTCAAGACTTTTAGGTCTGTTATCGCTGCATCCAGCCACGCTAGATATAGCTCCAGCCAATGCCAGTGCAGCTACAGTTCTTAGGTACTTCATACTCATCTAACCCCCGACATCTACCCGTCCACAGAATGATCCACAACTGCCTGAAATATGCGCTCGCCCGTTGTCTGAGGAGTAAATATTGCGACATGTTCATTGCCGTAAGATAGAAAAACTAAGTCCGGCGCCTCAACCAGGTTATAGCCCGCGCATTCGATAAGTCTCCCCTTGTGTGATATTGTCAACGGATTATGACGCGTAACTGTATATTCTGCATACATAGTTATCACTCTATAGTAAAAGCTTAAAAGGGTTTCTATATCCTCTTGTCGGCGCCCTTTTTTGCGCTATTCTCACATAATCGTCCATAATTTCTGTTAGAATACGTTCGTCGTAAACTCCTCTATGCTGGTGAATTATGCGGGCTCTTTCACTTTCTATATATTTGGAATGTCCAAGAAATGCGTACTCTGCAACAGCCGCCAATATGCCTCTCTGACACAACTCGTTCTTGACGCGCAATACATCTGTAGGCTGCATTTTCTCACTTTTTTTCCTTTTTCCGTACGACTGGCTTTACAGGCTTGCCGCCTTTTGACTGCCTCGGACCTTCTATCATCGGCCTCAAGTCCTGAACAAAGCGACGCACATATTCTCGTGTCAATTCAATATCGCGCTGTGGAATCTCATTTATTTTGTCCTCGTCCAGCATCTTCCTCATCGTTATTACGCGCTTGAACACGTCCGAGAAATAAGGGTCAACTCGCTTAGCGTCTATCAGCTGCTCCTTTACCGCATTCGGCAAGTCCTTCGGATCCGGCGGCAGCTTGTCTATTTTCTTCAGCGCTGCTACTGCTGCCTTGATCATGACCTCATAATTCTTATGAACTATTGTTTCCTTTTTCTTTTTCTGGAGCTGCATCAGTAGCTGTTCCATTCTTGAGACGTACTGCTTCGATTTCTGTATGAATTCGTCCAGTTGCTGCCCGGTTATGTCCTTTACTTCCTTGTGCTCAACTTGCTTGCGGAAGTGAATAACAGATTCCAAATCTTGCAGATAGTTCTCCTCAAGGAGTTTCTGGTCTACCATGTGTTCCTTGACATCCAGCGGTGTATGTTTTGGCGAAGGTGGGTTCAGGCCCATGTACATAAGAACTGCCTGCGAGCTGTTCAACATTGAGTAATATAAGTCCTCAGCGACCATGTAGAGCTTCGCAGTCTCTACGCGGTTGATTTTTTGCGGCGCCGTCTCCATGAACTTCTCCACAGCTTCCAGTGTAGTCGGTATCTTGCCCAGTTCCAGCAGCTTCCTGACAGGTATGAAAAAGCCAGTATCATAAAGCGCCCAGCCGTCCCTGACAATAGTAAACAGTAAAGGGTGTCCGATGCGCGCCATATCCCAGAACTCGCTTAGGAGCCACGCAGGCTGCACTGTCATGCTCTCGGATATGCTTTTGGCTATGTCATAAAGCCTGTCATCAAACTCATCCTTCATTTCAGGCGTGAATCTTGCTGTTACATCGTCTATTACAACAAGCATGTCGATGTCGCTTTTCTCGTGGAAGTCGCCGCGTGTAAGAGAGCCGAAAAGAACTATAGCTTTTACGATATTACTATAACGTTTTAGAACCTCATCCTTGAATTTGTTGGCAAGAGCAAGCTGCTTCTTCCTGAAAGCTTCCTGCTTTACCTGAACTTTCTTGTCGCCCTTTGGTTTTTGATCCATTTTCTCACCTTATATGCGGGTAACGAAATTGCTTCGCAATTTCATTCCTCAATCACTTAAAATTGTGCAATACGGTATTAAAGCTTTTTAATCCCTTTATTAATTTCATTTCTGTCAATCAACTATCACGGACTTCAGGCCATTAACCTTTTTGAAATCGTTATCGCACGCTATAAGCGTAGAATTCGTCTGTATGCATATGGCGGCTATAAAAATATCGCCCTTATTTATCATTTTACCTGCTTTCTTGAGGTCTTTCTCAATTTGTGCACTTATTTTGGCAGAGTCCTTCTCAAAATTAAGCGTGTACGACTTTTCGATAAATTCTGTAACCATTTCTGTTTCTTTCTCTGAAAGCAATATCTCATGTATTGAAATTGAAGTTATGCAAGTCTTTTCCTCGCCAATGATATTAACTATTTTTGCGCCGCGTTCGTTTCCATGTATAACGTCTATAATAGCCGAACTATCTAGAATGAACACGCTTCCGTCTCTCCTCCATGTCTTTTGAAAAGGAAACTTTTATTTCCCTTAATTTTTTTTGAGCTTCTTCTGCACCTTCCCTGGGTAATATGCCGAAATAATCCTTAATGTTGAACGTAGGCTTCGCCACTCGTCTTATTACCTCGCTGAAGCTTTCGTCGCCCATCTTCAGTTTTTTCAGCGCCTCGTACGCGTCGTTCGTGACCGTTATCGTCTTTACCATGTTTAAACATATGTTTAAACATATATAAAGGTTTTTGGGCGGGCATAAAAGTTTAGTTGACAAGTCAGTAAAATGAAATCTTATTCCCTGTTGTGCATGATAGCGGGCATCTTGCCGCTTTCTATAATACTAATTGCGTCCGCTTCAACTGAATTTTCACTGTTTTCTGAATACATCAGCGATATAGGCGTGGGTCCGTTATCACTTATATTCAATTCTTCACTTGTTCTGTCAGCCATTCTGATAATCCCGTTTGTCCTCAAGGCCCGCATGCACTACAAGTACTCAACAATTCTTTTCTTAGCGGCTGCCGTTTCACTTGCGGCTGTGGGTATTTTTCCCCTGACAAGCGAGTTTCATAGCATAGTAGCAGGCACGTTCTTTGTGCTGGCGTTTGCGTCGGTGTTATTTGCTGGATTGGGCATGAAGGGGCGGAAAAAGAACATATCCATAGCAGTGGCAATCTTGTGCGCTACCGGACTGATATTCTTTAACCCCTTTGTAGAGACTTTGCAGGTCTTTTCTGTAGGAATATGGGTCGCAGCGGTCGGGTTTTTGAATAGAAAAAAGACTACTTCTCCAGTGCGGAAAGACGTTCCCTTGTAATGTGGCGCTCAACGGCCGAAATGACTGCCGGATCTGCCCTATAAACCATTCCGTCGGAGCCTATATAGTATCCGGGCGGTAAATTTCCAGTTTTAGGCGCAGACATTCTTGGTTTATGCATGAACCTGTAAACATCCAACTCATGACCGGCGTCCATAAAAATCGTGATATGACATATATGAGAACCTTTATTAACCTTTCCTGGTTCATTATACTTGTGACCTGTCAGCAACTACCGGTTGCCAAGAGATGCGCTTCGCGCTTTCTGGAGGCGATTGAGGAAGCTCTGTCCACTCACGATTCGAAAGGATCGTAACAGTATGGAATGTGAGCGAGAAGGCGTAAAACCCTTTTTGCTCTGTCGTTGGCGAGAGTCAACTGCTGGTGAACAGAAACGGACTTGCTAAGCTGAAACATGAACGGGCGCTATACGTCCGGTTGTGTTCTTGATGCTATACATGATGGAGCCAAAAGTTCCGTCATGGTAAGTTGAAACGGCACCGCGCATATGAGTGCAAGCAGAAAGAGAATAGCGCATCTTCGATGCGCAGTTCGTCTAACGCTTAGATGAATGTTGCAAGGCCTTCTAAGAATGCACATGGCAAAACGCTTCGGCGTCAGCCGATTTCAGTGCAGGAGAGGCCTACAAAAGACAGGCTATGGCAGGTCACTATCATGCTTAAGGAAGGTGACACCTTCATCATTTCTTTTATTTTTTTATTTTCTTATGGTGTTTTGCGCCTAATGGATGTTTTTGCATCACAGCCTCAAATATTATATCGCTTTCTTTTATAACAACATAGTCTCCCATACCTTTTACAGACTGGAATGGCACACATAATTCATTTTTCTTGCCTTTTTTAATTAATAGGTTTTTTGCATAAGCAGTCGGTTTTTTAATTACAATATCAAGAACCTCGCCTGTTTTTGGCATGAATGTTATATCAACAACTACTCCAAGCAGCCGCCCGCTCTCGCTGGTTACTATAGGCTTTCCTATGAAGCGTTTAATTCCTCTTGAATAAAATATTTTCTTTTCAACATAAACAAATTTATATGCAAATATCGCACCTATGATTGCAGCAATTAGTAAAAGGTAATAACCCCAGTTTTGCCTTGTTTTCTGTCCATTATAAAATGACTCAGGAACGGTCATCGAAGAGGTATTATTTGAGATAACTAATTTTGTAGCGTTGTACAAATCCATTTCAGGTAATAATATTCCACAATTTTGACTTTCTACGGGCTTCTTTTTCAAATCTGCATAGCAATAGGTCTTAGTTTTTGTACAATTTCTTATCTGAACTCCGCTATCACAAGAACCCCAATCAGAGCAAGTCCAGTTTGTGATACAACCGCCTCCAATTATCGCCCCAGTTGTTCCGCTTCCTGATGCTCCTCCTACTCCACCTGTTATAGAACTGCCCATAATAAAAGCGTCACTTATTGGATTGTCAAAAAATGTTGTTTTTGCTTGAGCTAATGGGGGAAGAAGAATTATTACTAAAAATAACATTATGTATTTCATTTTACATTTCAACATGCAGTGTTGCTCCTAAAAATGTATCCATTGGCATCAACACAGACATAATCATTACCACTTCCTGTTAAGTTTAATATACGAACCCTCCCATCATCTTCTATTACGACTCTGTCATTCAGTCCAGAACTACCTGTCCTCATTATTATCTGCGCCCCACTTGCGCTTCCAGCGTCTATGTAAACATCGCCCGGGAAGTAACCCACATTATTTCCAAATAATTGTATTCCAGCCCCATTTGACGGATTTGTTATATTGGGAGCGGCAAAAATTCTAATTGCACCTGCTGTATTATTCAATAAAATAACTGGACCGAAGGCATCATATCTTCTTATTGTCAAAGCTTCAATAGTCGCGTTATCGGAAACATCGATTTCTTGAACAGATAATTTGGTTATTCTATTAGTCAAACTTCCCAAGTACGAGAAAAATCCATAATTCGCTGTAAAATTATAAGAGCCGACATTTATGTTTTGGTTGGCATTCGTTCCAGACAAATTTAAAAAAGTGTTTAAATCTGTAAGATTGAGTTTCGTACCGAGACTTCCATAGACAGTATTATTATTGCTACTTATCAGGTCGGATAGAGTCTGATTGTTCGACTCTGTTGTGGAAATTCTCGCATTCTGTGTTGTGTTATCGCTGCTTATCCTGTTTGCGAGTGTCGTATTGTCTGCTGTCTGTCGTGTCTCCAATGTTCCTGCTCTATTGCCCTGTGTCGTATTATCAGAAGACTGGATATTAGAAAGCGTATTGTTGTTAGAATTGATTCGTGTAAGTACGTTCACGCCGTTGGCGAATAAAGATGTTCCATATATATTGGCATAGACAAGAGAAGAACTGCCTAAATCGAACTGGTTACTAATGAGCGGTGTCATTGAGCCGTTTATTGTTTGGTTTTGTATTGTTGTTGAATTTATTCCGACTAATAAGAATAAATTTTGTCCATAAATGTTTCCGTTAGTATCCAAAAGCCAGCCGCCATTAGCCCATGATGTTGAGGACTGAACATTCGCCCCGAATATCCCGTCTGTTAAATTTCTTTTTTGACCGAGCAGTGCGGCTTGGGTTATATTGTCGGATTCAAGCGTGGATATTCTCGCATTCTGTGTTGTGTTGTCTCCTCCTACCCTGTTTCCTAAAGTTGTGTTGTCGCTAGTCGGAAGATTGACCAAAAATCTTCCGTCTCCTATAAAATATGCAGCTGTAATATTTTCAGAAGCATCTATGTTCTGCACAAATAATTGAGTTATTCTGTTTGTTAAGCTTCCTAAATATAAGGAAAATATATTATTGGCTGTAAAATTCCCAGTAATTGATAAGTTTCCATTTGCTCCTAATATCATAGATTCTGTTTGCGGGGTTAAAGTTCCATTTTCTGCAAATCTCCAGACAAAAGGACGGTTCCATCTGTTTAAGAATTGAATCGAATTAGGAGCATTTAATGAGATAACACCTAAATTGCTTCTGTTTTCTCCTGCAAATTGTTGGGTAAGGTTATAGTTGCTGCTTGTGAGAGCTATACTAAACTGGTATCCTGCATCATTTTCTAATGTGTTGATTACTGAAGTTTCTGAACCTCTATCGATATTTTTTAGTATTGACCTTGTAAATCCTGATTGATTAACAGTATGATTAACTATAGGGGTTATTATTGTAAGTGAATTTCCAATAATTGTGGTATTGGCAATTATCGGAGTGATAAATGTAGAATTGTAGTTTGTCGTGTTTATAATTACAGGCTGAATAAGTTTTACTTGTAATAATGCCCCTTTACTTGTCTCATTGACATCTTTACGAATAAAACTGAATGAAGTTAATCTTCTCCTGTCGCCCTGTGTAACGTTGTTTATTCCTATTTCCAAGAAATAATCTTTGGAGGCATTATTACAAGCAGCACTAACACCAGATTGTTCCGTTTTCCATTCACCAAAATTTCCAGTTGTTAAGAAAGTCACGTTGGAGTAGCACACGCCCCCCCCCCGATTGGAGCGTCATACACAGTAAAATTAAATTCATAAGTTCCTGTATGGAAAGTTGTTCCAGTATAATACTGTCCCTGCCAGACTAAAACATCCGAAGCGTAAGCCACAGACATCCCGACAGTCACAAATACAAGCAAAGCGAGTGATATTTTATTATTCATAGAATAACTTTCCTATAGCTTGGGCTTAAAGATAACGACTATTAGCTGAGCGGGAATGCTGCGGAGTTGACTTCTCGGACTTCACGAAAAACCAGAAAGTTGCTTATTCGTTACAATTATCCTGGATTGAGGTAATATCATCTCAAAAACGGATATGACTCACTCAACTTCTAATTCTTGTTTCTTCAATTCATCATCAACAGCCTTGCTTGTAACCAGATTGTTTATCTCTATTAAATTCTTGGCTATCGGACTGTCTGTGTTCAGCTTGTAGAGCTTCGCGCGACCCACCTGTCTTGTTTCTTTTACGATACCTTTCTCCACAAGTCTGAAGAAAAACGAGTGCAGCGTGTTCCAGCCCACTCCGCTTTCCTTTGCTATGTCCGTTAATGAGTAGTCAAATTCCCTGTAGGTCATCAGGAAGTCTAAGACCTTTATTAGCGGCGAGCTTCCAAATACTTCTATGAATGCCGTAGCCGATTGGCGTTCTTCGAGTGTCTGTTTGTTTCTGTCTTCCATACAAATTCATCTTATAACTAATGAAAAGATAAGTTTAAATATCTATTATAGAAATATATAACTATTATTTGAGTATATTGACTTATCAAAATAGTGATTAGATGGATGATAACGAGCTTAAGGCTGCTGTATTGCGTAAGATGCTAATGCACCGCTGGATAGGCGGAAAGCACACTGCTATTGACAATATACCAAAAGGATTTCCTCCTCATGCAAGAAATGATATTGCGCGAGTTACTGAGGACTTGATAAGAGAAGGTTTCATTGTTAGGAAGCCGACAAGCTACGGCGAACATGTTTATCTCAATCCGAAAAGAGTTTATGAGGCGAAGAAGTTAGCAGGAATTGTTTGACAGTTTTAGTCACTTGTCTTTTCTGGATATGATATGGCAGGTCACATAGCCAGATAAGACAGGCTATTAACGCCTTCTTATCTGGTGATATTTTTCAATCAAAAAAGGATGTTTTTTGTTCTTAGAAATTCCTGAAATTTCTCCCGCCTTTCAAAGAACCAGTCAGCCCCATGCTTCTCAGGTACTTTTCCGTATTGGGATCTATGGGCATTGTCAGCAGCTCATAACAGTCTGGTTGGTCGCTCATTTTTCACTCACCTCCAGAAATTTATTATCATTAAAGTAGGTTAAAAAATAGGGTTCTTAAGAGTTGTATTTAACTAATTTCTGGAGATTACCTGTGAATGCACTTAAAAGGTTCTTTTATTCGATCTCTTTCAGAGCACGTTTCTTGGAAAAAAATGGAGACGAATTTCAGAAATTTTTTGCCGATATCATGTCAAAATGTTATCCAGGCGATTTTTTCCCAACACGTCCTTGGGGAAATATGGGTGATGGGTGGCGTATACCTTTATTGAACTGCATCCAGAAACAGAGAGGGCATTCTAAAAACAGATTGAGAGTTGATGGTGAAAGCTTGATCATATTCATTTTTGTTTCGCCTCGTTGAGAATATAGTAAGCACCTCTGTATGCGCCTACTTTCTTGATGAAACCGAATTTTATCATTTCAGAAATATCTTTCAGTGCCGTAGGAAGTGAGACATCATTTATATTGGCGTAAGTTATCGACTTAATAGTCTTGTTCTGCTGTAAATATGTAATTGCATTAAGTTGTCTCTGATTCAAATCTTTGAATTTTTCTATAGGTTTAATATTACTTTTCGCATTTCTGAACGTGACGACAAAGAATTCACCTTCAAAATTGAACTCAGGATCTCTCAGGCCTGCCTTTCTCATATCATTTATCATTCTTGGGACGCCTGTCCCTAGGCCTTCGACATATCTGGAGTCCCTCAATAACCTGTATGTTATCGGGTTTCTCCTAACAGATCTTTTACCAAAATACTCTTTTGCAAGACCTTTTGGCAATGATCCAGGGTTGGATATTTCTATCCTATCAGTAAACAAGTTGATTTGAATGGAATCATAGCTGAAATAGTCCCTATGAGCAACTGAATTTACTATAGCTTCCCTGATCGCCTGCATAGGATACTCTTCGATTTCTATTCTTCTTGGAGAATCCTCGGGAATAATAAATCTCTTTGAGATGCTTTCTCTTACAAATTGTATAGCTTGCTCGATGTTTTCTACTATACCGTACTTGAAGTCTCTTTGAGCTATTATGTTTACTGGTTCTGTGCCGCCGAACCTTGCGATTCTTATTTCATTTTGCGGGAACCATCTGAAAGGTTCTTTTGCAAAGAACAAAAGCGCAGAATTCTTTATCTTTAATTTTCCATTTGCCTTAGCAAGCATATTGCTAACTAGAAAATCCTCGACAGATTTTGATTTGAGATAGTTTGGCTGGCCTCTTATAGACAAATACTGCTGTATTTTCTTTATATCTAAATCTTCTAGAGTTGTATCGGAATCCTGCTCATCAAAACACAGAAGCTGCCGGTTCTTGAGAAAGTCTATGAGACTCTGCCCTTCCATCTTTATGTTTGTACTCCCAACTCTTACCCATACACATCCTTGAAATGTATATGCATTTTTGTCTGCTGCCCTGATAACTTCAACAAGCAGAATTTTTTTGCCTTCTATTGTATGAGTTTCGATGGATATTAGCGGCGACGATTTTATGTTCTGGTTTGCGTTTGAAATATCTTGTTGCGCCTTGTCAAGATCACCTGCCAGACCTTTAATTTCCTTGTTCTTGTTTATTCCTAATATCAAAAACCCGCCATCTGTGTTAGCAAACGCACATATATTTTCAGAAATTTTGTTATTGCTTGGACATGATTCCTTAAGTTCTAAACCCTCATTTTCACCATTCTTGATGAGTTCCAGAATTTGTCCTTTGTCCATTTACTATCAACTCTTTAGAGTAATTTAAAGTAACTTAAAGTAAATTTGAAGTAAAACTTCTTAAGCTTTCCGGAACGGTTACTATCAACTCTTTAGAGTAATTTAAAGTAACTTAAAGTAAATTTGAAGTAATTTGTGTATACATCTCAAAACGAGATACTATCATCTCAAAAATAGATAACCCGTAATGTAAGTATGGGTGGCTTGTCCTACCTGTAAGCCACAATAGAGGCTAACGCTTCTTTTTTGCTCTTCTGGCAGAAAACTTCGAAACATCGCCCAAATGGATCTTGAATTCCCCTTCAATTACGTCTTTGTTTTTCAATACAAACCATCCGCTGCCTGATTCTGGGTCAAGTTCATCGCTCCCATCCCATGTAAACTCAAACCTGTAGCCTTCTTTGGATTTGATGATTCGTCCATCGATACCGCCAGATACCAAACCAAATTGGAACGCTCCTGTATTGCCCTTGTCTATTCTTACGAATGCACGAACTTCCATGTTGAAGTAATCCTTATCCCACATTTCCATTTCGTGAATGTGCCATAATCCGAGTATGTCAGAATTTTTCATGATTGTTGGCATCTTTAAATTAGAGACTTTTTTTGAATGCTTCATAGTGCGACTCCAGCCTATTCAAAAATGTAATATCCATCAGCATAGTTTCTTCGAAGAATTCCAGAAGATCGTTACTCATATTTGTATGCGCACCTGTTAACTCGAGCACGGGACCTTTCATATGTTTGACAAGTTCGTCATCACCCAACCATTCTTTGTAGAATTTATTTGTTTCCCATCCATAGCCTATAGTAGCAAGGATCTTTCCATTATGCTCGACATTTATGAACACACGACGACAATCGCACTTTTTATCGTTGCAGAAGCTCTCAAACATTGAATACATCCCTGCAGGCAGCTTTTCTCCTGGCATGACAAAAGCTGTGCGTGTCTCTTTTTCAGCTAATTCAGGAAGTCTGTTGTAAAGCGGTTCCATTTCTCCAATACTTGAGGCATTTTCATTGAGAATTGTTTCGTTAGTTTCCTTGTTTATGCAACATTTTTTGTACTTTTTCCCAGAACCACAGGGACATGGGTCATTGCGCCCTACTTTCTGTTTTGGCACAGTTGTGAATTGGTAAGCAAGCAGTTTCTTTACATCAGAAATATCTTCAGTCTTATCAGGCTCTATTCCTACAATGAACTGCCAGCCGTGCTCATTACATATTGCGTTCATTTCTTCCGCTTTTTCCGGCGTCTGAACACGGATTATAACAGGGTTCTCTTCTGTACCCAATTTTGCCATATTTATATCATCTCACCGTTTGAATATATGAACAGCGCCTAGCTTTTCTGGTGGCAACATTTGATTTACCCGCGTCACCACATCATTCTTGGTCATGCCGGACGCAATAATTGTATCTTCTAGAATTGCGAACCAGCTCGTTATATCCATCTCAGCAAGGCGTTTCTTTACTCTACGCGTATGCGACTTGCTTACCTCTTGTTGGTACACAATACTGAGAGATGGAGTTTTCTTTAGTATCGCATCTATTTCATTTTCATGTTCGAATCTTCTTGCCTGAGTGCTGGCGTAGAACCTGAGCAGTTCTTCATCAGATTCTTTTTTCTTTTGTATCGGTATTTCTAGTGATGTTATTATTCCGAATGTTCTCTTCGCTTTTTGGTAATCTTCGCGAAAGCCGCCTGCCATGTTGCCGCCAAATGTCATCTTCATAATGTTCAATATACCGGAATATGTTATCTTCCCTTTGAACGGAAGCAATACAGTACCCAATGCAAAAGGCACAAACGGTATTTTTTCAGAAAGATCGTCGTACAGGCTCCATACAGCATACGCTTTTGGTTCTTTTGCAGATTTGAGAAATATCGTCCCGTCTTTTGTGTCATCGATAATGATAAAGAAATCCTCTTTGATGAAGTTTTTCCAGCTTCTAATTATTTCAAGTTCTTCTTTGCCAAAACCAGATGGATTTTCGTCTATAAATTCGTCAATCCATCTGGTGCCTGCATATATCTGCTTATGAAGCTTTGCAACATCCTCAGGTTTCTGACCTTTGAAGTCAGGACTTTTCAAGCCTTTTATGATAAAAGTTTTCTGATTTACGTAATGCATCAGTCCCCATTGCAGCTTGTAGAATAATTCAATATCTTTCTCTGGCAGCTTCATTTTAACGACCTCCTATTCGCCTTTTTAATACGTCTGTTGATATCGTTAATGTCAAGTTCTTCTGGGTTAAAGACACTCCCTACCCAATCCATCATTTCCTTATGCTCGGGGTGTTTTTTGTTGTTTATAACCTGAATAAGTTCTGCATAGCCATAGATTCCTCCACAGTCTTCCGGCGGACATGCCATTTTCCCGTCAATACATATCGGTACTTTGTCTCCTGCTTTCTGCATAATTCTTTCCACAACAACTCTATGATCCCAGGAATCGCCAAAATCATACAAATAACCGAATTTTTGCCTTTCCGCATTCAAAAAATCCTTCAGCTTAACTTTTCGCGAGTCTTCATAGTCATCATCGTAATCTTCATGCGGAATTAGGATCGGTAAATTATTAACAGTAAACTGATACAAATGGTAATCAGACCACCCCATAATTTCTTGTATAATATCGTGCAGTTCATGGAATGTTATATTCTCTGAAACAAGAAATCGCCTCCAGATAGGTGGTTTGGAGCCGTCTAATGTGATTTTCAGTTGCAGTATCTTGTTCATTTTATCGCCTGTGATTATTGACTTATGCAATTTTATTTTTCCACGAACCTTTCCCACATCGGAGCGTCTACAGTCGCCGAAGCGAAGGTGCGCCTCAGGAATTTCATCCGGATTTCCTGATGTTCCCTACGGGTCAGGTTCTTTATGGACATCCCTAACGAACCGGTTAAGAGATGTTGGTTTTCTAATTGATATATTCGTGTCTGATTTATTTAAAAATCTCTGGTGATATCTTAGCCAGTTGTTGTACATATCACCTGCTTCGCCGGTTCTCGAGGTTACAAACCCTAACAATTTCTTGAGGTATTCCCTGTTCATCTTGAAAATCATCTTATTTTTCAGGCCAAGAAAGTTTATGATTTCTGCGTCAGTCGAACCTTTATCTCTCATTTCTTTGGTTATACGAATTATGTCACTCTGACTATACTTTGCTTCTTGATAGAGATCAATAATGCCTTGGATAACGCAGCCCTGGCCAGAATGCTTCACAAGATTGCACATCTGGCAAACTATCTGAAAATTGGTATCAGAGTTGTTCTCAGGATCG
>DATDXH010000054.1:0-3727 GCA_035289405.1 archaeon
TGCCATATTTCTTTATCCTGAATGTTCCACATTTAGGACAGGTGGTCATGAAAAACCCTCCAAGGTGTTTATGACCACACCTTATGATTACCATGAATTTTGGAGGAAAAATAGCCTAGCATTCAACTTTTGAGAAGACCCGCCCGACGTATTGTGGAGTTGAAGTTCATATTAGACGGTTTATCCCACAAGTCTCTGCAAGGACTGCAAGGCGTGCGATAGCTTTATTCAGCTCATAAAACAAATATACCTATGCCTTACATAATCATAATAATGCCTTCTGCTGAAGAAGACTTGAAAAAGATGAACAAGGAACTTCAAAGACGTTTCTTCAATAAAATAGAAAAGCTAAAGTCATATCCAGACGTGCACGGAAAACCACTTCGTTATTCGTTGGCTGGTAAGTGGGAATTGAAATTCGAGAATAAATGGCGTATTATTTACGTGATAAATGAGAAAGAGAAGAAAGTTGAAATAGAAGCCATATGGCACAAGGATGATTTCTAAAGGCCAAGTTCCTTCTTGACTTTGTCTATGTTTTTGCCCTTACCAGCAAGCCTTTCCTGTTCACCCTTCTTTATCTTGTCCATAGCTTTCTGGCTGGATAGAATCTCAAGCGTAGATACCATGCTTTCGTACTCGTCAGCAGATATAGTTACCCAGTCCGTCTGATGCTTGCCGTTTCCTGTTTTCTGCATAATTATCACTTGTTACTATATTTTGACACTTTAAATTGATTTTGTTGCTCAATAATTAGAGAATCTTCTCCATAATCATCTCATCATAGAATTTGCCATTGATACATAAATCTTTTTTCAATATACCAACGGGCTTGAAGTCATATTTTTTGTAAAGATTGACTGCAGCTTTCTGTTTGGGATTTACATTCAAGTCAATTTTTATCGTACCTTTGTTCTTTTTCGCTAATGATATTGCACTTTCTAATAATTTTGTTCCGATTCCTAGATTTCTATATTCATTTTTGACGTAAACCCCGTATATGTTGGCTATATGTTTTGTTTTAATTTTGCTTTCAAAGTGTAGTACAATCATACCTATTGGCTTATTATCAACTAAAGCAAACAGAACACTTCTAATTCTTCGTTTCCACTCTTTTGGAGGTAATCTTATATCTTCTTCGTGCGAGCTACCAAAAGCGGTCGGGTCATTCTTGAGAGCTTCCAGCCTTAAAGTTCTATATTCCTTCCATCTTTTGGGTGGGAGTTTCATTACTGATATCATAAAATCTATTTGTTTTTATTGAACTTAAAGTTCGATGGGCTTTGAGTAATCCGAAATCACAAAAATAAAATGAAGAATTTTGCATCTATTAGCTGATTTGAAGCAAGTAGAAGTAAGTATGGGCCCGACGAGATTCGAACTCGCGACTTCCTGCTTTCAGCCCTTTTTCGCTGCGCAAAAAGCGCTGGCGGAAAGAACGGTTAAGAGGCAGGCGCTCATGGCGTATAAGATGCAAAGCATCCTGTGCACTACCAGGCTGAGCTACAGGCCCTATTTCAACATTCAATTTCCTAGAATGCTTTTTGAAAGCATTCTGGATGACATGTTCCATTAAATTCACGACTTTGATTGTGGATTATATCAGGAACATATCATTTGCGATACATTTATATTTGTGTTTGACACACATTTTAAGTGTCTTTAGAAACTCCAGTAAATGTCATAATACGGGCAATAGAAATAGGTCTTTACGCTTGCGACGCTACAACACCTATTGACGTATGTAATGCACGTGTCCAAATTCAGGAGTTAAGGAGGAATATTCTTTCTAACAGTGTTGAATATTCTGTAAGGTATGATGGATGCATGGACATAATGTTAAAAGTTGTAAAACGAGCTGAATACGCTGTAGTCAAATCTGGAGAACGGTTTAAGCCGTAAGAAAGATAGTTATTTCCTGTGCCTTGCATTTCTTGCTGTCTTTACTTTCTGGTGCTTGTGGACTATGTTCTTCCTGTATGCCCTGTTTATTGGCTTCCATTTCCATGATTCTTTCTTCATTTTTGGATGCGGGTAGCCGCATGCCGCGCATTCCTTCTTCTGCCAGTGAAAAGCATGTCTTCCACAACGCCGACAGCGTATGTGAGTTATCTTGTTGTGTTTACCCTGCGCTGTTGTTCCCTTCATAAAAACCTAACAAATAGTGACAAATAAACCTTATAAAGATTTTTTGCGTCTCTTATCTATGGGACCAAAAGAGCCTAGAGCATATGATCACGGCCAGCGGTACGGTCTCCTGACTTTTGCAATTTTCGGAGACGATCATTTGCACGATAGAAAGGACAGAACCGAAGCCATTGCGGAATATCATCGTATGGTCGGAAAAGGCATGACTTACGCTAAATTTGACAATTGGTTTCGTGCTGATCTTCTAGAAGTACAAATACTGCCGGAGGATTTTATTCGATCTATAGACACAGCGCTTGATAATTTACATCCTAGCTATAAGGAAGCTGTACAGATGAGATTTGGTCTATTAGATGGTAGGCCAATGACTTTCAGAGAAATGGGCCCTAAATTACACAATATGAAAACAGGAAATGTTGGTGTAACTTCTTACAGAGCGTCTTACATGAATTCGAATGCAATCCATGAGTTAAGAGAGCCTTCTAATGCCGAAATTATAAAGGCAAGCCTAACTGATAATTATCTTAGAAGCCTGTTTGGTTTCAATCGGTAGAATACTAGTCCCCTTTTTCAGGAGAAACGTATAGAATGTTGTCGCCGCGCACAAGGATTGTTCCCAGCTTCACTTTCTCGTCTTCGGAAATCTGCTCCGCACCCTCAAGCCACATGTTAAGGTGAAGATCCATGGCTTGCAGAATACCGGAAATTTCGCCGCCCTTTTTCAGCTTTATGAGAACTCTCTTTCCTTTTGCATTGTTCAAAACGTCTATAGGCCGTTCCATAAAAAACCTCCAAATCAAAAATTTTATTGCTGTTACTTACGTACATATATTTAAATAGTTGTCAAATTCTAGTAAGAGAGACAAGGAGTAAGACAATGACAAATTCAACGCCTTTGACTGGAACACGCGAAGTATATCAGGGTATTATAATTCGCAAAGATAGGATCACTTGTGTTCCTTCTGGTGAAAAGCGACGATTTGATTCGATGGTTAGCAGGGAGCCTTCAACGGAGTACGGACCTATTATAGGTTATTCATGGCTCCCGAATCCTGTGTCTATAGAAAGAGCAAAACAGATATGTCAAACAATGTAAATTTTATAGTTAACCAAGTAAAGAATCTGGATATTATAACTTGGTTTACTATATGTGACCAACTTGTGTTATATACCAAATATTAAGTTGGTCAGCTATAAACAATAATGTAAGTTGATATTTATGACACAGTGGCAATTACCTCCAAAGAAAAAAACGACCGGCGGCTTCATAAAAAAGCACGGCAAAAAAACACGCGCACAACGCGGCCGCGATTATCTGCCTACGCGCATAGGCGAACCTAAGATAAAAGAGCTGCGCGTAAGGGGCGGCAACAAGAAGCTCGTGGCACTTACAACTAATTTTGCCAATATATTCGCAGACGGCAAGAGCCAGAAGGCGAAAATACTTTCTGTGGCAGAAAACAGTGCGGACAGCCAGTTCGTGAGACGTAATATTATAACAAAAGGCGCAATACTCCAGACGGATCTGGGCAAAGTGCGCGTGACGAACAGGCCGGGACAGGAAGGCGTCATAAACGGC
>DATDXH010000055.1:0-5318 GCA_035289405.1 archaeon
TTCATGATAGGATACGACGCGCTTATAATTGCTGTAATATCTGCAGGACTTTTGATTGCTTACGCGGCCAGCATAAAGAAAACTATACTTGTCGGCAATTTGGTGATAAGCGGGCTGGTTGCGCTGACGTTCATATTCGGCGGCATAATAGCAAACAATTATACGCCTGTCTTGCCTCTTGCCCTTCTTGCATTCCTGTCGAACGTCGCAAGAGAAATATACAAGACAATAGACGACGCCCTTGGGGACCAAAAGTATGACGTAAACAGCGTAGCGATAAAGCTGGGAGTAAAAAACGCAAGAATGATAGCAAACATATTCCTGATAGTCGCCGTAATATTCAGCTTCGTCCCGTACTTCCTGGGCCTGCTGGGCATGGTCTACCTGTTTTTCGTGATAATAGCAGACATAATTTTCCTTGCAACAGCCGTAGTGCCTGTAGCGTACAGCTCGAAGCTGGTAAAGATAGGGATGCTGGTAGCGCTGATATCATTTATTGCGGGTGCGTATGCGCTCACAATTTGACTTTAAATAAACTGTTTTTTTCTAGTTGAAAATGGGCAACATTTATGGAATGGACATAAAGGTCACTGAAGCTAATGGCGTATTGAAACCTGTAACCATAGAAATAAATGGCGTAGATTCTGGCACGGATTGTTTCCGTTACGAAGAAGGCCATTCTTATTATAGAAAATTTGCAAACGTTGTCAGTCACTATGCAGAAGGAAGACCAATATTTATAGAAAGTCGCTACGAGGCTATGCCCGATGAAGTCCAGAGGCTTGTTGGAGTACAGGCACTAAGAGAAGAGCATAGAAAGAACAGGGAATTTTATAACAGGGTCTCGAACATATTTGGCGGTAGACTTGACTTTGACGTCGATTGGGTGGACGACCTTTTTGATTATTATATTGAAAAGGCGGCAAATCCTTATTTTGATAGCGAAGATAGCTCATATGCTTATGCAGCAAGAGAGACAGGAGTGCCTTTATTCCTTTATAGAAAATTAGAATTTGGGCAAGACTATATTGAATTCGAGCTGACTGACGGTAAAAGAGTCAAACTAAGACCCGATGATATCGGCGTCGTAAGATCAACTTCAACTACATTATCTAAAGTGCCCGATAGATTCGCCCGTCTATTTATGAATTCAAGATATGCCGAGGCAGTGTTAGACAGTAAACCCCTAATGAAATATTTAGAAAGGTTTCATGAACCGTTTGGTGAATTATTTCCGATATCCGTAGTTTATGGATTAGGTACAAATACGATAGACTTAGTTATAGGTTTCTTAGAGTGCTTTCAAGGCGATTTTATCGTCAAAAAACGCAGCCTATCGTTCTGTGGAACTGGTGTTAGCGTTTTAAACACGCAGGACGCGATAGACCAATTAAAATTAAGACAGAAACCTAAGCTAGACCCTAAAACTTTCAATGCTTTTGTTTATTATATGAGAACCTGTGGAAGGTCCCATGAGTGGTTCGATTACCTCACAATGTACGAAGAGTTCATTAATTCTGTGCCTATAGAAAACCCAAGAACTGGCAAGGCTCATGACGGTTGTGCAAGGGTAATTGTGTACAGTCCAGATGACTCAATAAGCACACCAATAGTTTTGGGGTCGCAGTGGAGGCTGGCACCGGCTAGTCTTGGGATTGATGCTGATCTGAATAGTTTATATCGTGCAAATCTTTCACGTGGAGCAATCGCAACTCCTATTACTGAAGCCTACGCCCCGCTAATAAATGATTTTGCAATAAAAATGGCAAGAGAGTTGGAATTTTCTATAATACTTTCTAAGAAAACTATGAGAGATGCATTAAAAGTGGCAAGGACAAAACGTGCCCTAGAAGGGGGAAATAGTAGTAATGCCAGAGAAGAGGAACTACTACGCAATGTATTCTGGGTCAACCAATTCAAGAACGTGGATGGAAGTCCAGATAAGGACGATGCTGACTCTCAAATAGTGAAGAGAATAAGTGACGGTTTTAAACGATTGAATACAGGGCAAGAACCGGCCATCCTGTAGCCACAAAAAACATATATATGCTTTTACATGAAGTAAGGAGTGATACTAATCCGCGAATAAGCAAACTTATTCGTTTCATGAAAGGGTTGAATAAAAATGAGCAAAATTCAGGAATACATTGTAAATAACGGCGTCAAGCCTAAGGAATGCATTTATCACACATGGCGCGATCTCAAGAACAAGAAGGACGAGATAACGGGCAAGATGCGTGTGCTGGTGCCACCGAGAAGCACAACTGCCATGGTCGAGTACACATGCCCTGAATGCAAACATACCGCATACGCAGAGCAGCCATGGAAAAGACCTTTCAGTATCAATTGCGAGAAATGCAAATTAAAAATAACAGTTCCGAAGATGAAGGCCGCGGCAAAGAAAGAACTAAAAGCTGAGAACGCTAAAAGCAAGTAATCTAGGAATTCTTCAGCATTTTGTACATTTGTTCTATGTTCCTGTTGCAAACATAATCATGATATCGAAAGCCGCCACCCATCGATTTTGGCACATGCAATAGTTCATGTATTATGGTCTTTGTTTTTTGTTCTTCGCTCATTTTGTCGAACTGCTCTGCAATCACTTCAATAACATAATGCGCCTTCATTTCGAGCGCGGCCTGAAGAACGCGTGGCATAGCATGGCAGCGGGCAAGAGTGCGTGTCGCCTGGCTACCTGTTGAGCGTAGAAATTTTATACGGGAGAAGTCATGCTCCATGCCGGTCTTTTCGGCTATATGCCTGGCACGTGTTTCTATATCCGGAGCAGGATGATATTTTATCATTATGAGTATTTGTCGGGGTGGCTATTTCTAACTTGCGATAGCTTCTCTTTTCCTTATTAACATTGATTTGCCGTTTTTAACCATCACTTCGGCAGGTTTCGGCCTTGAGTTATAATTTGAGCTCATTACAAATCCGTAGGCTCCTGCATTAAGTATCGCCAGGACGTTGCCTTCTTTGCATTTTGTTATATTGCGATTATCCGCGAACAAATCTCCAGATTCGCAGATGTTCCCGGCGATCGATATTGTCTCCTGTGTGCCGTTGACCGATGACGCGTTAATGATCGGATGGTAAGAGCCGTAGAGAACGGGCCGTATGAGATGATTGAAGCCGGAATCGACGCCGACAAATGTTCTTTTCGGGGTCTTTTTTATATCAGTTACAGTTGTCAATAAAAAACCTGATTCGCAAACAAGATATCTGCCGGGTTCGAATATCATTTCGGGTCGCTGCCCTGAGGATTTGCAAAAACCGTCAAATAATGAAACTATTTTATTCCCGAGCATTTTCATGTTCAGGTGTTTTTCTCCCGGCTTGTAAGGAACACCAAAACCGCCACCAAAGTTTATGTAATTAATATTCTTGAATTTTTTTGCTGTGGAAATTACTGCTTTCATCGCCTGCAGAAATATTGACTGGTCAAGCACATTCGATCCTATATGTTGGTGAAGACCGTCTATTTTGAGGTCGAATTCTTTTGCGATTTTCATGGCCTCGTCTAATTGGGAATAATATATGCCAAACTTGCTCAGCGGCCCGCCTGTGATGACATGGTTGTGATGGCCGGCGCCGATTCCCTGGTTGACCCTGATACCGACACTTGCTCCGGGATTGATTTTTCCGTATTTCCTGAGCTGCGAAAGAGAATCTATATTTATCCTTATTTTTTCCTTTGCGATAAACTCAAGCTCGTCTTTATGGATATTATCGCAGCTGAACATGACCTGACCAGGCTTGAACCCAGCTTTCAGGGCCGCAAGTACCTCTCCCCTGCTTACAGCCTCGATATTAGACCCGAGTTTTCTCAGAATTTTCAATATTTCTATATTCGTATTGGCCTTGCAGGCGTAATAGATCTTCAGCCTGTCATGCCGAATGTTTTCAACAAGGTCGCGGTATCGCTCTATGATTTTATCTTCTTCATAAACATAGAGAGGCGAACCGTAATCTTCTACAAGTTTTTCAGAAGGAATCCCGCCAAGCATTAAGCGGTTGTTACTGACTTCCATAGGTTACCTATTTTTCATTATTATTTAAAAGTCATCTCTCTATTTAGTTCATCGAATGCCACGTTAGCTCAGTCAGCCCTTTTGGAAAAAGCGCTGGCGGAAAACCCAGTGAAATAAAGGACTGGAGCAATTGGTAGAGCGTTAGACATCAAGTCCGCTAAACCTTGGTAAGGTAAAGGTCCTGAGTTCGATCCTCAGACGTGGCTTCTCAATTTCAGGATGCATTTATAGACATTTCAACTTTTTACACGGCTTTGTCGAATCTTTAATAATTAAAGAACAGTAATTTCAATAAGGTGAAAAATATTCAGCATTTCTTTAAGGATAAGTTCGGAAGAACAATAAGTCTGACAGATGAACGACTGCAACACATCATAACAGATCATCCTGAAGTGCTTGGGCCTGCAGATAAGATAGAAGAAACATTAATGTTTCCGTCTGTGGTAATAAAAAGCGAAGATGATCCATACGTTTGGTTGTATTACAAGCCATACACAGTATTCCCGAAGCAGAAAAGCTTTTTAGTAGTTATCATCAAAATAAGTAATGGAGAGGGATTTGTAATAACGTCATTTTACGTTAAGAATCTCCAAAAAGGTGAAACCGTATGGAAGGCGTAAAAGTATGGTATGATGAAGAAGGGGACTACTTAGAATTTTCTATAGACAAGAGAAAAGGTATATTCGAAGACGATGGTCATGGTATTTTTAAACGTATTGACCCAAAGACGAACGAAGTCGTCGGGTTTGGTGTAATAAACTTCAAGAAAAAGCTTCGCAAGAATAAGCACATTGACTTGCCGATCAATATAAAAATTATCAAGTAAGCCTCAAACAATAAGCGGCTCTATAACTTACTTTCCTACTTCCGGACGTGGCTCTATGAAACACAAAGTAAGGGAGTGGGGCAGACGATACGTACCTGCTGAAATACTTGGCACTATTCTTGCAATGGCCGCAGCAGGTTTCGCTTTCTACACAACCCAGAATTCAATAATAACTGCATACGCAGGAACATGGGGAGAAAATCTTGGCTACTACAGCTCTATAATCGTAAGGGATGCGTCAAATGCTAGAAAACGTGGCAAATTTTCCATCAGAAAAATTATACGTAACCTCATAATAGAATTTGGTCCAGCCGAGACTTTGGATAGTTTCATCGTGAGGCCGTTCTGCATGTTTGTATTCCCAATAATGCTCAATAATCTTCCGCTCGGTATATTAGTCGGAAAACTGGCCGCAGATGTTGTATTCTACATACCTACAATAATTTCTTATGAAACCA
>DATDXH010000056.1:0-14393 GCA_035289405.1 archaeon
CTGTTTTTGATTGCGTAAATTTCATATGGTTTTATTCTCTCGTGTGTCTTGGTCGGATCCGAGTAGTGATTTATATTGTCTCCCCTGCGAAATTCAAAATTGCCTCCGTTAGGAAAAACAAGACGCTCTACCCAGCCTTCCTCTCTAATATGATAATGAAGGCCAATCTCGTGATTGGGGTCAACGCGAACCGCGTGCGCTGTAAATCTTGGTATTTCTTCGCCTTGACGTCTTTTTTCTCTTATACAGTAAACATAAACACCGGGGCTAGGTGTGGGTTGCCATTCAATGGACTCGAAATCAATCGAACTCAATATCATTAGAAGAATAACAACCCAACGCTATTAAAGTTGACTGCAATTACATCCGTGCTGCACGATTTTGAATTTAAATATTTCGCTGTTATCAGAACTATAGATTGATATGGGTGGAGCACAATTTTTCTGGAGAATAACACTGCTTGAAAACCAATGCGAACTTGGTGTATACAGATTAGAAGAGCATTGCATATCAACAGGCGCACCAGTACCAGAACCTGTGCCATATGCAGAAGTTAGTCCAGGACTGGGTTACACACCCCTCATAGACAGACTTTTTAGATGTGTCAGAAAAGAGGCTGGCAACAGAGTTATGAAACTGACCCCTGAAAACCCGCAGATGGAACTCTATCACGACCACCACATGGGTATATGAGATTCTGCGTTACCCGTGAAAAAACCTAGTTATTGAAGTGAATAAAAATGGTAACAATTCTAGTAGACAAGCACGACCTGAAAAAGATAGAAGACACATGCAAAAAGCTAAATCTGCCGACAAAGATTCTTGATCCGGCCAACATCGACAACAGCGATTCTCTTTATATCATAGACTACACGCACGGCTACGGGGTAGGCCTCGCGAAGAAGATAAAGGCTGAAAATCCTGCAACAAAAATAATAATGTTCTACCCGGCGGTCCGCAGCTACGTGAGAAGCGAGATCGAGAAGATGGGGTTTCTAGCTTTTGAAAGTTCAGACTTCTTCTCTAAGACAAAGAATATTATAAAAGAAGCGAGCAAATGATATGTTCCTGATATAACCCACGACTAAAGTCGTGGGTTTCATGGAACATGTCATCCAGAATGCGTTGAGTTTCATCTGCTGTCTGAAGACAGCAGTTTTCAATGCATTCTCGGATAACCAAGGGGAATGTCAAGCCGATTAATTTAGTAAAAAATCAGCCCAATGCCTCCGTCTTGTCTATTTCTTTTCCGGTACCATTATTACATTCGTGTCGCTGGCCATGTTGAACAGGCGCTGTTTCTTGCCCGGCCTTGCCAGTACGCCTATTATCATGTCCAATGGAAGCAGGAACGCTTTCCCGAACGCGCTTATCGCAGCTGCGCCCAGGCTTGCGTTCTTTCCGTCTTTGCCGACTAGTTTAAGGTTTAGTGCTTTTTTGCCGATGCTCTGCCTGCCGTCGCTCTCGAGGACTGCCCAATAAATTAATCCTATGAACGCAGCAGCGCCCCAGTGGAACATATTGAAATCTACCCTGAAAAGCAGTACTGCAGATATTATCCAGATTACTATGATGTCTATGAGCCACGCCCAGAACCTAGGCCACCATGGAGCTACTTTTAGTTTCATTTTCTAACACCTATAGGATTAGCTGTATTTTCAAACTTAAATTATCATTTTCTCAACTTAAAGATTATAAAATCTTTAATTTTTCTTCCCTTTAGCTCATATTCTGGGGTAAAGAAAGTGCCCACAACAGTTAATCCCATTTGTTTATACACTTTCTCATACCATTCAATAGGACGGTGATTTTCAATAATCTGATATCCACCCTCTTTTTTAGTTTTCATATAGCTGTGGTTTTCTTTGTATTTGTGTTTAGGAGTTGGTCTTAAATCAAGATTTGTTTCAGGGACATCCAAAAGTCTAGGATTACAAAATCCAATAAAAGCAAAACAGCTTTCATTCAGGGCATTCTTAATATTTGTTACAATTCTTTTAACTTCGTCTTCCGAGACAATGCATAAAACTAAGTTGCAAATGATTAAATCAAATTTATTTTTAGGGATTTCTTCAACAACATGATAAATGTTTTCCTTTCCAATTTTTTCAGAAGCTTGTTTTCTCATGTCTTCCGAAATATCATATTCTTTAACATCAGCCCCAAGTTTTTTTAATGCAAAAGCTAGAACCCCTGGACCTCCACCGTAGTCCAGAATTTTTTTGCCTCTGAAATTTCCTAAAAGATAAATAACAGTATTATCATAGAAAGCCAATTTTACTTTTTCAGCTTTCAATTCTTCAGCGACTCTGCTCCATTCTGTTTCTTCTGAAATCAACTTGTCTGACATAAATATAATCTATAGATTCTTTTTCAAAAGAAAAGGCTCATCTAAAGAACTTCCTCATAGCCGGGTGCATGTCTTCCATGTATCTTGTCGCTATGTTCTCGTACAGGCTGTATATTATCATTACCGTCAGCAATATTCCCGTTCCTGTTCCCAGCGCGCCCGTGAAGTCTGCCACAGCGGCAAGCATTCCTATGAATAGTCCGCTTATCACAGTTATGGTTGGTATGTACCTGTTGAGCACTTCCTCTACTATGCGCGGGTCCCTGCGGAAACCCGGTATCTGCATTCCCATTCCTTCTATCTGCTCCGCCACCGATCTGGAGTCCATTCCGCTGGTCGATACCCAGAATATGGAGAAGACCATCGAGCCCGCCACAAGTATGAACATGTAAGATATGACGCGCAATGCTTCTTCGCCATTAGGCATACCAACGCTTAGCCCAGACACAACGAATGCAAGCACCAATCCGGAAACTATAGCTACGCCTAGAACTTTGTTAGGTTTCTGATATTTCATGTAGAACGCAAGGAACGCCGCAGCGAAAACTACAAGCATTATAGTTATGAAGAATATCTGGACAGGCAGAGTGACGGGTGGGTTGAAGAACAGAGCGATACCGCTGGTGGCTACACCGTTAGCATCGTAACAGCCAAACAGTCCGCAGCGCAGTCCCTCATCCGTTGTTGTTTTAGCAGTTACATTTCCAACCAGCTGCAAGTTGGCGAGCAAAGCCGCTACAAGTATGACTGGGATATTGCTTGTATAAATCAGGTTGAGAGGCCATCTCCTTGAAAAGCCGCGTATTGAACCGAAGGCAAGAGGTATCTCGACCTTTATGGATTGCACATAAACCACGATAAGGAATACAATTGCCGTCGCGACTAACGGGAGCAAGGCGGCAAAGGCCTGAAATATCTCGCCCAAGCCCAGCAGTGCAACGAACTGTGGCAGTATGCCTGCAGGTATTGTCTCGCCCGGTGGTGTCAATGGATTGAAGGCACGGACAAATATTGTTTTTGTTACACCGGCTGCAATGAACAATGATACACCGGATCCTATGCCCCACTTTGTTATGACTTCGTCCATAAACAACACCAAGACGGCGCCGAATGCGAGCTGCGCGATCAGGAGAGTCATTGTTGTAGCGTCATTCGTAAGCGGTGTGATAGCGCCGAACGCAACATAAGCATAAGCCTCGAACAACGAGAACGCTATCACCGTAAGTTTTTGCGCGCCCTGAAACTTCTTCTTGCCCTCGGGCGTCTTGATATCCCACGGCAGTATTTTCGAGCCGACAAGAAGTTGTAATATGATGGACGCCGTTACGATAGGACCGATACCCAGCGTAAGCAGCGAGCCGATAGAAGAACCGAGTATGAGCTCGAAGAATTGGAACCGTTCTTTTGAGACAGGAGATATGCCGTAAAGAGTTATCTGGCTGAGCATGAGGAAAAGAAGCAGAATTATGCCTGTCCATTTTAGCCTAGACTTGAAGCTCAAGTGAGTCTTGGGCTCTTTCACACCGGGAAGTCTTGAAGCTATTGAATCTATTATGCTCATGAATATGACCACTTTGCCGAAACATTACCGGGTGTTACGCAGATATTTGCTTCGCCTTTTGTTCCTTGACTTCGAGCACCATGCCGCCGGCTTTTTCTATTTTCTCTTTCGCCTGCGCAGATGCCTGATCGACTTTTACCGTAACGGCGCGCGATATTGTTCCCTTGCCCAGAAGCTTTTCGTATCCAAGCTTGCCAAGGTCTATTTCACTGCCATGCATCTTCGCAATGTCCATCACGTTTATCACTTTCAGCTTTTTGCCGCGTGAAAAGAATCCCTTGTAACCATAGTGATCAGGCTCGACTGTAGTGATGTAGGAGAACTTATGCTTGTGGCTGCCACCGTAACCACGGCCGCCCTGGCTTCCCTTGCCTCTTCGTTTCTTCTTGTGTCCGCCGCCGTGGCTTGTCCGGCCGCGCCACTTTCTCGTTTTGAGTTTGAATCTTGTTGTCATCTTCATTCACCAAATATAATATTTTTCTTTTGACTGGTAGCTACTTTTCTTTTCCTAAAAGAAAAGGAGTTAACTCATCTTCTTTATCATTTCAGCTATCTTCTCGTTGTGACCCAGCACACCTTTCGGATAATGTAACTTCTTCGAGCGTACACCGCCCCTCGGAGTCTTTAGTCCCCGCCTACCCTTAAGCATCTTCTGTATTTCATCGGTTGCCTCGCCCCATGCTGCGAAGCTGTTGATCTTTTTTACCATTCCCATATTCGACGGCGTGTTCTCCAAAAGCTTGAAAGAGTAAAGCTTCTTCATGCCAAGCATGTTGAACGTGGCCTTTACATCGTGCCTTGTTCCGACTTCTCCGCGCATCCTTACAACGATTATCATTTTCAAACACCTACTCCGTATCAGCCTCTTCCACTTCCTCGTATTTTTCTTCCTGTTCTTTTGCAGGCGCCCTTGATTCAAGCCTCATCATGTTCATCCTCTTGAAAGCATCAAATATTGCAATGATGTAGTTGTTTCTTGTCTTGGATTCGCCCTGCCTCTTCGTCCACATGTCTTTTATTCCGGCAAGCCTCATCACTTTCTTTGCCTCATTGCTGACGCAAAGTCCGACGCCCTTTGGTGCCGGCATCAGCCTTACGCGGGACGAGCCGGACTTGCCTTCGACTTCCACGGGTATTGTGTGTTTCTCTCCGCAGCCGCATTCCCATGATCCGCAGCCGCGCAGGACTGGCATCAGGTTGAGCTTCGCGTTCTCGGTCGCCTTTGCTATGGCAGCCCGGTTCTCAACGGCCACCGATTTGCCGACGCCTATGTATCCATCTCCGTTGCCAACTACAACCATTGCTGAGGCACGATAACGGCGGCCTGAACGGTGCATGCGTGTAGTCCTTCTCGTGGGAGTTCTCTTTATTCCGCCTCCCTTACCCGGCGATCCGCCTATGAATATCAAGTCTGTCTGCAGGTTAGGTATTAATTTGTCGACTATCTGAGGTTCTTTTATTTTCTTGCCCTGAGCAAAAATCTCGTCAAGGGTTATTTTGCCCTCTGCGACCAGTTTTCCCAGTTCAGTTCTCGGTTTCCAATCCATTTTATTTCACCTGGTTTTCTATATTCTTTTTTACTTCCTCAAAATGCTTCGGAAGTTCTTCAGGATTTAATCCTTTTTTAATATACTCCGAAAATTGTTTCTTGTACTTTTCCTGGTTCGGTTTTAGTTTAGCAGCATAATCTGCAATGTGTTTGCCGTTTATTCGTTCCATCTTTGGCAGTGCCTCCTTTCCGATGCTTATGACAATCCCGGCGTCCTTTGCGCCAAGTATGGCCGCATATATTCTTGATCCGCGCACCGATGTGTGCAATCCTATATCGGCAACGGCGTCCTTTATGTTGTGTTTTTTCGCGTTTAGCCCTGCGAGGTAGCCCGTGAGATACGCCGCAGATATGTTTCCACAATGTCCTTTCCATCCGTACTTCCTCAGATTCCTTGAGAATGTCTCCACGATGGTCTTGTCCCCGTCATCCGTTGTGATCAGCTGTATGTGAACATTGTTAAGCGACCTTCTTATGACCAGCCTCGGTTTGCCCGACTTAAGCAGTCCAAGCCTCTGCACATAATCTGTTTTTTGGTTCATTCGTCTCTTGAAACTCATAATTATCACTTCTTCAACAGGCCATTGCGCTCAAGGTATATCATGACGTGGGATTTGCTACGGAAGTAGCCGCTCTTTGATTTTGTGTACAGGTCACGGTAAGTCTTGTTGTCGATCTTGGACTGCTCCTTGAGCTCGTGCAGTAATTTTCTTATCGAACGTATTGTTTTCATCCACAGTTGTTTCTTGTTTAGACGTGTTCCTTTGTGACCTTTGACTGAACCGCGGTCACGGCGTCTCCCTTTCTTCTTTTGCGCGGCAATTTTCTTCTTGCGGAAGTTGCTGATGCCTGTCCTGGGTCTGGCAGCTATCACGCCGTCCCTGACCAGCCGGCGCACGTCCTCGGAAGTTATAGCGTCCTCTATGTCTGCAAGCCGTGTAGGGTCCATCCACACGCGGCTTTTCCCGCATTTCATTATTTTTGCAGCCATCATCACTTGCGACTTCATTTAACCCCTTTCTTTTTCAAAGAAAGCCCTTAACGGGAAAGAAACATATTACTTTCCATCAGGACTCCCTGCTTTTATTTTTCCTTTCATCCACCTTTCATCATAATATTTTTCTTTTGACAAACTTCATTTCTTTTGATTAAACTTTTCTTCCAAAGAAAAGTTTAGTTCCAGTACTTGTTGTTGTAATCCTTCACTTCTCCGAAAGTTGAAATATAATATTCGTTGAACGCTATCTTGCACTTACCGCAATGAAATATCTTCTTTTCCACTGTTTGTCCAAAATCCCCGCACATTGGGCATTTGCCAGATCCGAAATTCACGAACATGACCATCAATTACTCCTGTTCTGCCTTCTCTGTGGCCGTATTTTGTCCCGCCCCTACATCCTTCTGTTCTTCCGCTTTTGCTTCTGTCTTGGTTTCCTTTGGTTTCTCAGGCTTCTTCTCCTTTGTCTGTGTTTTTTTCTTTTCTAGAGCTTTTTTAAATTTCATCGCGCCCTTTGCCTTGTTCATGTTGATTATCTTTATGTTAAGCTCCTTGGCCTTCGCAGCTATGGCGGCAGTCTTCTTCCTGCCAACCGAGCCGGCTATAAGTATTCCGTTGCTCACGTCCTTCTGCAAATCGTTAATGTTGTAGACAAGCAGAGGTCGGAGCTTATTGACAGTACCATAACCCATTGCAGGTCGCAGGCCGCTGCCGCCCTTCTTGAGACGGAGCTTGCTCTGCAATCCCACGGGCTTCCTCCATCTCTTGCCTAGCTTTTTATAACGGAAGTAATCCTGGGTCTTGAATCTCTTTGACATAATTATGCGGCCTCCCTGATTTGCTCGGCACTCATTGCCGTTGCAAATCTGTCAAGCATGTACTCTGCAGAGTCAAGCTTGCAAGAACTCACATCTATCGACACGATATCACCCTCAACCAAAATTCTCATATCAACACCATCAGCCGTCATATAAACACCGACATTTCTAACAGTCCTATTGTTCTCAACACGATCGCCGAGCACTGTGAAACTGTTCAGGAACGGTTCAATGTTTCCGGTATAACCCGGAACTCTGAACGTAGCACCCAAAAAAATCTTGCGCATACCGCCATTCTTGTCTCTTGATCCTTGCAAATTATATTTTGTCATAATTATTACCTATTACCTCAAAGTGCCTCTCCCGTCTTCAGGTGACGGCCCGTCCTGTATATGCCGTCCTGGAACACCCTTCTGTCGCGTCCAGTAAGCTTGCATGCTCGCTCTATATTCGCCGCAGTCTGTCCAACTTCCTCTATGTCGTTGCCGGTCAGCGTGATAGTCTCCTTTTCTATCTTAACGTCTGTCTTGCCCACCACGTGCGCTTTGCGGAATCCCTTTTCGCCGAAGAAATTTTTTATTTGTATTTCGTCGCCGCTCTGCGCAACTGTCATTGGGAAATGTGTGTACAGTATTTTCATTTCATACTTGAAACCTACAGTAACACCCAGTATCATGTTCTTTGTGTGCGCAGCAATAGTGCCTACGACCGCGCCTGTCTTCCTCTTCTCATCCGAATTCGAAACATGAAACACATTGCCTTTCTGCTCAAACTTTATCAGTCCATTGAACCTAGGATCGTCAAAATCTTTCGAAAGCTCGCCGTTCGGCCCTTTAACCGTGACGCACATCTCATTAACCTTCACTTCTACCTTGTCCGGAATTTCGACTTTTTTCTCCATTACCAATCCCTTTCTTTCCTGTTACCGAAAGACGCTAGTCGACCGACGTTCTTCGAACGTCTTTTCATCTGCGTCATGCACTTCAGGTCTAGGTCTTACCCCAACTCGAGGAAAGCAAGGCTTTCCTGAGTCGCCAGAAACTTTGTTTCTGACGAAGAAAGGGTTTGACTCAGACTTCGTTCTCGGATATTATTTTTTCTTTTTCAATTAACTCCATTTTTAATATACAAAACCAAGCAGCCTTCCGCCTATTCCCGTTTCCAATGCTTCTTTCTGGCTCATGACGCCCTTGGATGTTGAAATTATAAGCAGCCCGAAGCCCTTTGCGGGTAGGTATCTCATCTCCCACTTTTCATATTCATCCTTCGTTATTGGGAATCTCGGCCTGACCGCACGCGACTTGTTTATCTTTCCTATCAGCTCAACATTGAACTTGCCGGACTTTCTATCATCAATGAACTCGAAGCTTCCAATATATCCGGCGCGCTGCACTACCATAAGCACGTCTTTCACGAGTTTGGATGCAGGCACGACTACTGTTGTCCTTCCGATGTTCTCGGCATTGTTGATGACGTACAAAACGTCCGAAAGCAAATCATGTCTCATAATTATCACGAATATTTGTTGAATCCTATCTGTTCTGCAACTTCACGGAAACATCTGCGGCAGTAATAGAGCCTGTACTTCTGTATTACGCCCTTCATTGAGCCGCACCTGAAGCAGGCCCTTGAACCCTTTCCATATTTTCTTTTAATCGCTTTTTTTCTCATCTTCAACCATCTCTATTATTATCCTTTTCTTGAAACTGCCTTTCTCCTCGCTCTTCTTTTGCCGCAGTGCCTCGACTTGCGACCAGTCTATGCCTTTCTGCTCTGCGTAGCATCTAAGAACTTCCTCTATGTCTGCCATTTCCTCGATATTCCTGTCGTCGATGAACTCTTCGACCTCTTCCTTTAGTTTCTTTATGAGGAACAGATCATACTCTGCACTGTCAGCAACCCTCATCTGGACCGACTTTTCTTTCTTCATTATCATATCAGGTATTTTGTCCCTTACAAGTTTCATATCTATTCCTCTATTTGTATCCCGAACTTTTCTTTGGCAAATTCTATGGCTTCCTCCTTCTTTATGAGGTGCGCCTTGCCTACGGTCGAGGAAAGCCTCTTGCGCTTCACCCTGTATCCAGGTCGCTCAAGTGTTACACAAACGTCAAAGCCCAGTACGCCCAGCTTGGGATCATACTCCATCCCAGGGACCTCAATGTATTCCTTTATGCCAAATGAAAAATTACCCGTGTTATCAAAATTTGAATTGCGTAATCTTTGCTCCTTCGCCTCCAGTAAGCGCTTAAGGAACGGCCCGGTATTTTTTCTTATTGTTATCTTGCAACCTATGTCCTTGTTTTTCGGCACATTGAACGTCGTTCTCTTCTTCGTCCTGGTAACGACAACCTTGCCGCCTGATATGTTTTTCAATATAGTCTTGGCTGTTTCTATCGGCGTCTTCGTGCCGCATCCTATGTTCAGCGTTATCTTTTCTATTCTTATTTCTTTCATTTTCATCAAGTACACCTAATAATTATTGACAGAAGTTGCTACGCAACTTCTTTTCGTTCCTCACCGAGCTTTACAGCAGGGCCTCCCTGGCCGACGACAAATATGTACCTTATAGGAACCGGGAACTTCCTGCCGTCCGAATCCAGCGTTACTGTTTTCAGTTTCCTGTCTATATTCTCTATCTTGCCGTTCGCACCCGCGTTGTGACCGTCAATGACTATCGCGAATGCGCCCTTCTCGAATTTTATGACGTCCTTTATTTTTTTCGTGGCAATATCTATGACCACGACATCGGACGTCTTGAAAGTATCCTTGTCAACAAGCATGTTTGATCCGTCATGGAAGTTCAGTTGCAGTTTCTTCTTCTTGACATGACCCTTGTTCTTGATCCTTGCAAGTCTAAGACCTGCATCTGTCACGCTCGTCTTGAGCAATCTCAGACCATGCGAAGTAGGCAGCATCCTGTAGAAATCGCCGCCTACGTCGACAACATCCATCAGGCCGACAGGAAATCCACGGTGCTTTCTCGTTATGCCGTTGATCTTTACTGTGCCCTGGTTCAATATCTGCATGGCTTCCTTCATGGTGTGCGCATGCTTTAGCATGTCACGAAGAATCAGACCTAGCGGTATGCACGTCTCTTTGCTGTGAGGTCCGGCAAGCGGGCTCACGACGTACTTATTTTCCTTGACCCGTATAGGCCACGATTTCGGAACTGTGTATCTCTTTGTATATGCCATAATTATCAGCTCAATCTTCAACTATAGCCGGAGTCCTGTCGATTCTTTTTCCTATAGCTTCCAATATTTTTTGTTTATACGCCAGGCAGTCAGACGTTATGGTCATGTACACTTCGCCCATTCCTGAATATGGACCGCGCATGAGTGCAAAAGGGACGCTGCCGTCTACCGCAAAGCCCACTACAACGGTGTTTTCCCCAAACATTCCAGACGCTTCCGTGGTGCTCATGTCAAGCCTGTAGGACTTTCCGGGTATGTTTATCATTTTTTCTTCGCCTCTACCTTCGGTTGTTTCTCTTCTTTCTTCCCTTTCCTTTTCATGAACGTCCTTCGTCTCTTGTCTTCGAATTCAAGCTTCGTTATCATCAGGTTGCTGGGATCAAGAGCCGCTTCGACTTCTTGCCCGGAAACTTTCTTGACCTTTACATTGTCAACATAAACCTTCAGTGACTTCAGGTCAACGCGTGATATCTTTCCCGTCGTACCACTGAATTTCCCGCGCATGACACGGACCTCGTCGCCCTTGCGTGCCGGAAGAGCTCTCTTGTTATATTCCTTGCGTAGTGCCTTGTGCAAGTGCATGCTCACCATGACGCGCCTTTTGTGCGTGGGAGCGTTGTACCTGTACTTACGCTGCTTGCGAGGCAGCTTACTTGAAATCCAGTGGGGCGAATATCTTTTTTTCATAATTACAACACCATACTTGCTATCTTGCCTATCGCCGTGAAGCGCTCGACAACCTCTTTGGCTATCACGCTTCTCACTTCCGTGCCGACAGGCTCATATGTTTTTGAATTTACCACAACAGCTGCGTTGTCGCTGAAGCTTATACGCATTCCGTCATAACGCATGTATTCCTTCTTCTGTCTCACAACGACTGCGTAAACAACAGTATGTCTAACCTTTTCCTTGCCTTTCTTTACGCTGCACATTATGACGTCAGCTACGCCCGCGCGTGGCAGTCTCCTCAATCGGCCATGGTAGCCCTTGACTGCTATTAGCTCCAGTACCTTAGCGCCGGAGTTGTCCGCACACACAAGCTGCGCGCCCAGTGGCAGCGATCTCGTTATATTTGATGTCGATCCCTTCATAATTATTTGTTCCCCTGTTCAATTTTCTCGAAAACCACAAAGGACTTCGACTTTGAAAGCGGCCTGCATTCACCGATGTTCACTATGTCGCCAACCTTTGCGGATATGCATTTAGGGTTATGCGCGGCGACCTTAGTCTTTCTTCTCTCATATCTTTCGTACTTCGGAATAAGCGTATAGTAATCCCACCTTATTATCGCAGTGTTTGCTCCCTTAGCCGAAACCACGGTACCGCGGAATATTCGTCCGCGTATCTTTGTGTGCCCGTGCCATGGGCATTTCTCGCTGCTGCAATTCTCTTTTGGCTGTTTTGCTTCTACGCCGATGTTCTTTGATTTCTTTTTCATTTCAAATCCCTTTCTTGAAAGAAAGGTCTTTGAGAACCCCAAAGAACTGGTGTTCTTTCAGACCTTGTCTTCAAATATTATTTTTCTTTTTTTCCCACATTTTGTAATATTTTTCTTTTCCATAGAGGATTTTCGCAACCGAAAGACGCCCTAGCGTCATCCAGAAACGAAAAGGCTCTACCACTTTTTGATGTTCTTCTTTATTCTGTCTTCCGGCCTTGCAATGATGTAGTCGCCGTCAATGTCGACGTTTTTCCCGTTTAGCTTGACACGAAAAACTGTGCCCTTCTTCTGCACTAACTTTCCGTTCACCAATACGGTTTTCATCGTTTCATCTTCTATGTGTCCGTGAAGACCTTTCTGATCTTTGTTCTGTGAACTCATGACAGTGCAGTCCAGTCCTATTATCTCATGTCTTAATATGTTGCTGGGATTTCGCATGTCAATTCACTTCGATTATCTCGCGGGGGAAACCTTCCTTGACCAGTATCTTTGGAACCTGGTCGCGATGGTCGCCTTGCAATTCTATCTCGTTGTTCTTGTACGTGCCTCCGCATGCGAGCTTTGATTTAAGTTTCTTCATAAGGTCCCTGACATCTATCTTTGAGCTGTCAATGCCCCTTATGATCGTCATGCTCTTGCCATAGCGCTTCTGTATCATGTCAACGCGTATCTTTTGCGTCTCTTTCGCTATTGTCTGGCATATGCAAAGCTCTAAAGGTAATCCGCACTTTGGGCAAACCATTCTTATTTATTCCTCCTTTTTTTAGCATCAGTCGAGATCGTCTTTATCCTGGCTATCGTTCTCCTTATCTCGCGTATCCTGCCCGGGTTCTTGACAGCGCCGCCTATCTCGCTTGAAGCCATCTCCTTTGACAGCTCAAGGTAAAGCTCCTTCAGCTTCTCCGACAGCTCCTTTTCTCCAAGTTCCCTTGCTTTTCTCATTTTTAGTATTGCCATTAATTATTCACTCTCTTCCGTCTCTGCTTCGTTTACAATTTCAGTTTCAGGTTCGACAACTGCTTCTGGCATCTTCACAGGCTCCGTCAGCTTGCGCTCTAGTTTGCTCTTGTCCAGCGAAAGCTCGGTGCTTCTGAACATTATCTTCACAAGCACGCCGATGTTTCCCAGTTTAGGATTGGCAACAGCAAAGCCCTTTATGACGTCGCGCCTTGCAGGATCCCCGCATTTCTTCAGGTAGCCTGCGATAAACCTCTCGCGCCTGCTACGCTGGCCGCTTACTTTTCCTGAAAGCACAATCTCGCACCCTATCGCGCCCGCGTCCATTATGCGCTGCAGATAAAAGTTGCCCAGCTTCTTGAAGTTTACGCCGCTTTCTATTGCCGACGCGATCGACTGTGCAACTATTATAGGATCTGCATCGGGATTTTCAATCCTCTGCACGTCTATCTGCGGATTTTCTATCTTGAAATCGCGCTTGATTATCTCTACAATTTCCTTTATTCTCTCGCCGCCGCTCCCGATTATCAAGCCGGGAGTAGTCGTGTAAATTATTATTCTCGTGACCACAGGCGTGTACTGAACTTCTATATTGCCGCACTTCGCCTGCGCAAACTGCTTTCTTACGAATTCTTCCAACTTCACGTGCTCTTTTGATTTTTGTATGAATAATCTTTCCTTCATGCCATTTCCTCTTTTGCTTTCTCTACGTCCTTCTGCAATTCCTTCTGTTCCATTTTCAACTCGGTCATTTCCTTCTTAATTTCATCTTTTTCCTTGAGCTCTTCAATCGTGACCTCTTTCTCTTTTTTCGGCTTTGTAAGCTGGTCTTTTATTTTCTTTTTTGAAATCTTGTCCTTCGGCTGCTTGCCCTTCTCGATAAGCATGATTTCCATGTTGGTGCTCTTCATGTCAGTTCCGAACGCCCCTTTCCTTCTTCGTCTTCTGAGATGAGAGCCTTTGTGTGCCGACGCGTGGACGAACAGCCTGTCCATGTCCAGTCCCTTGAACTCGGCATTTTTCTCGCAGCTGTTGAGTAGCAGAAGTATCTGTTTGACAGTCTTTGAATAGTATTTGCCTCGAAGGGCTCGTCTGCCGGCGGCAAGATCCTCAAGCAACCTTTTTGCACGGGTGAGAGGCTTGCCGCGTATCACGTTGCATATGACGTACGAAGCTTTTTTCGATATCCTAAGGTTTACACCAGTTGCCTTTGCATAATTGTGCTTCGGAGTGAAAGTTTGCTTCATAATCATCACTTACTTCAGCGGCACGAACTTCGACGATCTTGTAGCGCCGAGTCCAGGTGCCGAGTGTGTTACCTTCTTCCTGGTCTGCGAAAACTCGCCTAGTCTGTGGCCGAGCATGCCAGGATCTATTACAACCATTACAAATTCATGTCCGTTGTGTATGCCAAGTTTGGCGCCGATCATCTCAGGCACGATTACCATATCGCGTGCGTGTGTGCGTATGAGCTTGTCTTTGCCCTTGAAGTTTCGCACATTCTCAAGCAGCTTCTTCTCAAC
>DATDXH010000057.1:0-5373 GCA_035289405.1 archaeon
CTTCTTCGTCGCGGACGTTTCTGGAAAGAAGATGTGTTGTAAGTATAGTGTGTCCGCGGCTCTGCAGAAGCTTTGCAAGGCTTTCGACAAGCTCTAGCTTCGCGCGGTCGCCTAAAACTGTGAATGCTAGGTAAATTTTCATAAGTATGACTCGAACTCTTCTCTGGAAATTTTCAAATCTTCAGAAATAATTTTCTTCAGCAAACCAGGACCAATCTCCTCAGCAGGGTGATTGGGAATCGACGTGGTCCTTCCATTCGGATGCTCAAAAATCATATGCTTTCCGGTTCTTATTAGAGTAAAGCCCATTTTATTCAGAATTCGCGACATATCCCGAACCGTGAGGACAGGAAGTTTTGTAATATCTCACACCTCTATCTGCTGGAGACCTATAAACTTTTCCTGTATTGTCTTGCCCTTTGTTGCTTCTAGATATTCCACTATCAGCTCTTTAGTCCTTTTCATAAGCTCGTCCAAGCTTTTGGCCTGTGTATGGCAGCCTGGAAGTCCAACTACATCAGAAACGAACCATCCATCATCGTCTTGCTCTATTAGCACGTTATAAACATTCTTCATAGGTCTAGTATCTCGTGTAATGTATTTAAAATCTTGACATTTCTAGCTAGTTGTACCCAACATGTCTCATAGCTCTATCACTTTGCTCTTCTCAATGAACTTAAGAAATTTTGAGTTCTTGTTTTCTATCCATGAGACGCCCTTGGGACCTATAAGGATAGAGCCTTTGTCTTCAAGATACGCAAGGATAATTCTAAGGGTTTGGTCCATTATTTTTTTCTTTAGGTTGCGCTTTAGTTCCTCCAATGAAACAGGTCCGTCTGCGTCTTTCAGTGTCTTTTCAACCATGAGAACAGTCTTCAAAGTAGGCCAATGATGTATATTATCATCAAGTCTTATGTTGAATTTCTTTTCCACGCTAACATCCACATAAATCACCTAATTACATATGTATATAAACTTATACGTAACTATTCTTCTGCCTTCTTTGTTAAATCTAACGGAGCGTCCTGTAGATACTTCAGCCCATAACGCAGCGCAAGCTCGGCTTTCACAAGCTCCGAGCCTATGTCCGTCGCATGAACCATGTCGGATATGAGGCCCTCCTGATGCAGTTTTTTGTTTATTTCCCAGTATGTCATCCCATTATCCTTTAATCGAAATTCAAAACTGTCCATTTTCTGCTGCTGGGGCGTGTAATGGTCAACAATTATTTTCTTGCCGGGGCGGTCTAGCCTTATAACAAAGTTACCGCGCGGGTCGCCTACAAACTTCTGCGACGGCTTGTAGAGGTTCTCGATTATATCATTAGCTTTGCGCCAGTCATGCTCGTATATGTGCGCGCTTCCCGATACAGTGGTGAGCGGACCTATTTTCAGCCCCAGCGCGTCTGCAATTTCTTTTTGCATATGGCGAAGTCCGAACGAATTGAGAGGCCATGCGGAGAACATGTCGTTGCTGCGGATGAATGCCGTTAAGAATAGCACTCCGTTCTGCACCAACGCCTGCAGCGCGACCCAGCAAGGGGGATTAGTGCTGTTCATGTCCCTGTCATGATCCCACGTGACTGCTACTGCGCGTCTTGAGTAGTTTGTTTTTTTCAAATCGTCTATTATAAATTTTATCTGGTCGCCACCTACTGCGTGAGAACGCAATCTGTTGCCGTAAGTGTATTCTGTACCGGCAGGTATCTTGTCGGTCATGACCTGCGGCAAATAATTATTTATTTCGTTTTCGTCAAACCAGAGCCAAGGAGCAATGTACGGCTTCTCAGGATCCTCGCCGTCTACTACTACGGTCAGGTCTATAATCTCGCGCATATCCGAGCTATGTTGTGTTTTCTTTATGGTGCCGAATTTCATGATATGTTTCAATATTTTTCCCCATGCGTCCGATATAGTAGCCTCGCGAATCAGGAAGCCGACCTTCTCGGATGGAAGCACGTCGACCTTTACCGGCGGGCTGACAGGGAAAACCCTTGGGGCAGCAAACGCAGCCAGCTTCGGCAGCGAGTTGATCTTCTCCAGGATCTTTTTGCTGTCTATAGTGTTGCGCATGTCAAAAACAGTAACATGCTTTCGGAAGTCCTCGACGGCATCTATTGGTATTTCCTTTTCAATCGAGAAATCGCTTCCGATTATCTTATGCTCCCCGTCGACGCCATTCTTCATCAGCGCAAGAAGTGTGTCGCCGCTCTTCGATATGTCGACGCCGCACAATATGATGTACCGTATATTCGGGTTTGAGAGTACGGCGCGCAAAAGGTAGTTGACTCCTTCATTATAATATAAGTTCCCAGCCACCGTAAACCTGTCGCGAGATATGCCTTCAGTCACTTTTTCCTTGAGTGTCCACAGGCTGCATATGCCCACATTTGATTCGACATTGCCGCGTACAATGCTGTCAGAAAAGAAGAACGGCCATTTAGGATCAATCTGCATGAGTTCACTAACGCAAGAAAAGATATAAAATCAAATCAGTTATTTTTTCTTTGAATAGAGACTTGTTTTCATAAGACCTTCCCTGACTTTAAGGAACTCATTGAACTCCACATACGCATCGCTAGTTACGCGTCTCATTATATTGTCTAGATCACGACTATTGTACATTCTCACAAGCCCTGACTTTCCGTGGTCGGGAACCAGTACAAACTTCCTGGCCTTTGGAGATAAAAATGACCCGCCGCCTTCCAGCGGTGCGATTTCTGCGCGGTACCATGCGAAAGCTTCTATAGGATCGGTTGTGCTGACGACAAGATATTCGCGTTGACTGGTAAGTGTGTCAATATCAATTGCCTCTTGTCTTCTAACATTTTCATACTCTCTTGAAATACTTCGACCTTCCTGAACGGCATAATTACCCAGAACTGCAGTCAGTAAACCTGCTGCGACGAAACCAAAGTAGCGCCGTATATCTGGGCTGTGTCTAGCGAAAATACCCTCTCCTGTGTTTACGATTACTCCTTTGTCGTGCATAGTTAGACCGTTTCTTTTTGCATACTGCATAGAACCTGCAAAAGGTGCAGCGGCACTTGGTTCTACTCTCATGTGGATCTCATTGCGCAAATATTCAAACTCCTTCATGAGCTGTCTGTCAGAAACTACAATTATTTCGTGCCCGTCGGTCCTGCATATCTCATCCAGCATTGACTTGAAATCAGAATAAGGTGTGACAAGCTTGTCCGCGGGACTCCTTCCTACGCGCCTCTTGAAAATTTTGCGCGAAGCAAAAACATTATCATTTATGGTGACACCAACTATTTTCGGGCGGCGTGGACTATCATGAACGGCAAGCGCAAGTTTCGTCATCAGTTCGCCCTCGCCCACCGGCACGAACCAGTACCTCGCATCGGCCCTGTACAATTCTTCGGCCAGTCCGCCGTATCCGTCAGGCAAACCCACGCGTTCGACGACCTTGTATTCAGCTGTTTCATCCCCGACTATGTGACGCGCCATTGTATCAAGTGTATTGTTCGGTATCGGACCGTCCCTCAAATTTACAGTATGAACCATGCCATAGGCTGCCAAGGCATTTTTTATAACATCCGGCGTATCATTGCCTACCAGATGCAATGTCCTGCGCTGCTTTCCAGTGGATTTCTCATAAGCCTGGCAAAGTCTGCCAAGAGAAATCCCTGAATTGCCGGATGTTATCTGAACATACCAGATTGGTGTGTCTACGTTCCTGTCCTCTTCCAGGACGGCCAAATTCCTCCTGTCCTTAAATGTGCCGCTGGCTTCATTTTCTGATTCATCCTTTACAGCCACATTAAAATGATAGCGGCCACTAAGTTGCGGTATGTCCTTGAGGCTTGTATTGCCTATACCGAATCCAAGCTGTCTCCTGCTATATATTCTGAGAGGATTGACCATTACCATACCTTATAGCTATTGCCATTTGCGTTTATAAACCTTTATTATTTCACTACTTTCTAGTGCTAAGCATGAGATATTGCATGTTCTTCCGAAACGAGAACGGAGTCAAATGTTTGTATTATATCCGAGAATTTCTCACGTATTTCGTTTGATATATTGTAAAATTCCTCTACAGACGGCACCTCTAGCTCCAGTTCAAGATCCCACTCTCCGAGCACCTTGATCCAGTGTATGATATTGGGATGGCGACGCACGTACAACTTAAAATCTTTAATTCTCTTTTCGTCCGCGTTCTGGAATTTTATCAGGCACTTGAAGAAAAGGTAGTTTAATTTTCTGTAATTGATTGCCAGTTTATATCCAACCAGTATGCCCCGTTTTTCGAGCATTTGTTTTCTATAACGGACTACCCTATCGGTAAGGTCCGTAAGCCTGGCTATATTTGTGGAAGATGCGCGCGAATTCATCGAAATTGCCTTTATTATTTTCATGTCGTCATCGTCCACTCTTTCTGCATGCGCCGGGCTGCAGAAAATGAAAACCTTGCGCAGCGGGTTGACACCGCCTGATATGTACTGCCGTGGATACGTTTCAGCTTCAGTCGTTATCGCAAAAGAGTTTTTCTGGAACATGAAATCGAACTTGTGAAAGAGCGAGTCCTTGAACGTCTCAAACTCGAACATGGAATGAAAACGTATGGCCACCATCAGGTCAAAAGACCCCTCGCAGCTCGCCAGCCAGCCTAGGTTCTTTTCTTTCATAATGAAATCTATTATCTCTTTTTTCTTTTCGGCTGATATGTGGCTATACTTAATATAGAGCTTATAATGTGTCAGCCCCAGCTTCGTGAAATGCGACAATGCTATATAATTCGATATGATTTTCTTCTCTTCGAGCTGCCTTATCCTGTAAGCCACGGCCTCCTTTGTCGTGCGAAGCTTTCTTGCTATCTTCTTGAGGCCTACTGTGGCGTCGTTGTCGAGTTCCAGCAGTATAAGCCTGTCCTTGGCGTCCAGTTCCATGTTATCACTTATTTTTGTTTACATACATAAATATATAAAATTTGTCATTTATTTAAAACTTTATGAAATAAATTTTATATTCTAGACATTTTAATTATTAGGAAGTGGTAGCAGTAAGACGTGGTACGTAGTACGCTACGGGGTTGTGGAAATGTCAGAACAAGCGACACAAATAGTTGAGTTATCTGCCTCGGAACGGCTGGCGCGATATGTCATAGAACACGAAGCAAAAAGTATAGCAGAAAATGCAACAGAGTATCTAATCGAAAAATTGACGCGGGAATATAATTTGGCCTGCAAAGTGTGTGAATGGGGTAGTTCCGGATACAGCCAACTTTGGATAAGGATGATTTACACAGACCCAAGAAAGGCCGGGTACGGAGCTGCAGAAGAAACAACACAACAAAATGGTTCATTTGTATTCACCGGAAGACCAAAATTTTACTCCCTAGGCGTGCGTG
>DATDXH010000058.1:0-3086 GCA_035289405.1 archaeon
TATCCAAGGATTGCGCCGGAAGAGTCTCGCCATTCAAACAGATTGCTCGTCTGGCTCGCTATCGCCCTTATGACGAACGAAGGCGAAGATATGCTGGAAGCGCGAGCGTTTTCCGAGATATTAGCCCGGAAGGCATAAGGCACCGTGGCTACGCGGTAGCGCGGCGTAAATGTTTCCCCCCCTATGTCAACCTCTATGTAGTAATCCTCGCCGAACGTAAGATTGACAGGCACGTTGCTGCCAAGCAATGTGCTGAAAAGGCTGTCCGTGACATTGACAAGCTTGTTTTCATTCCACAACAGCGCGCCGCCTGATGATTCATTAAGTATGCGGAATGTCATGTTGAGCTCGCCTTCCTGTGGGTTGTTGTTATTATCCGTAAGTTTGCCCTGGAAGTCTATCAATGTCGGAACGGCGTTGACAGGGACTATAATGAAGAGCAAAATCAAGGCGAATAAGCCAATCTTTAAGTATTTTGATGACTCTATATTTTCAGTGATTCGTATGAAACGCAAGTCAGATGTCTGGTCAGATATAAAAAAGCGGCAGAAGGATCCAGAATTCGTAAGGGCCGCACGGAGATTCATCAAGTTAGCCACCAAATAACCTCCTTTTGAATTCTTCATAACCAATAAAGTCCGGTGTCCTCTTTTTGGCTATTTCATTGACTAATTTGTAAGCTCTTATCGCATTTTCTGTTAACATTGACTTTTCATCTTCAGACACAACAATATCAATGCCATGAACAGACGCGCAAGCTATGATTATGAAATCTTCGATAATACTTTCCAGGGATTTCGAGCCGCCAAATTCCCTGTAAGCATTATAGTATGATCGTGCAATTTTCTTCATCTCTTCTGTAATCAAAAATTCTTTTCCCTTTGTAACTTCGTCATAAAGGCTTAGCAACGACACTCGCAACCCATGATTGCCAACATATTTTGATTTTGATGTTTTCCTCATCTTGCTCCTTATAACTCGAAATCCGTAGATTACGCCAGCGTTTCGTATATTTCCTTTTATCTTTTCTATATCCGGGTCTATTACTATCTCGCCATATATGTTGGCATCCAGGAGTATTCGCTTCATTTTTTCATCTCGCTTCTTTTTTTCATTTTTCTAAATTGGTTCTCAATTATCATGACTGACTTGAGAGGAGGATTATTTTCTGCTTTGTCAACGTGTTTATGTTCGAAAATTAGTTTTTTTAATTTGAATTTTCTTCCTTTCTCATAAATCCCGATACTGAATGGATGATTATGTCTGGAGCGCAAATAGCCCATATAGAATTTCTTCCCAATTTTGATGGTTTTTTCATATTGTATAGGGCCCATCCATGTAAACACATTCCAGCCTTCAGGAAGTCTACTTTCTACATCTTCAATATAATCGTTTACAATTTTGCTTACTTCTTTTAGATTCTGCCTGAATTCTGCATCCCATACTAATTTAGTACTCATTTTTTCCTCACCAGTTTCATGTTGCCAAAGCTGTTTATCTCAATGCGCTTTTCCGCCTGCAGGACGTAGCAGTATTTTGAGGCCGTTGTCACACAAACGCCTGCCTGCTTCGCCACTTTGTAGATAGGCGTGGCCTCTTTGCCTATGGAAGAAAGAATCTTTTCCTTTATGCTCAATTCCCGCACCGCCAGTGCACCATATTTAATTTAATGATTAAACTTAGTATATAAAGATAATCATTATATCTATTTGATAAATTTATCGATTAAAGTTAAGTTTAATGGCTAAATTTAATGGTTTTGGCTGGTTTTGGTAGATGATTCAAAACGTTCATCGTAGGCGAATATCGTCCGTACTGCTGCAAAATTCATACTTTTAAGTAGGAAAAGGTTTATAGCGCTCCAAGTAAACAATTAGGATATTATACTTACTTGAGCGCTATAAGTGAACCCACAAACATATCCAGATTCTTTTGTGGGTTCACTATAAATACATATTCTAACTAATTATGACAGGCGTTGACAATGCAGATGAAAAGAACTATCGGAGAGAAGGGCCAGGTGGTCTTGCCGAAGGACATCAGGGACTACGCGGGCATAAGACCGGGCTCGGAAGTAATATTTGAAATAAGGGGCAGGGAGATCATAATAAAACCGCAAAAAAGCGAAAAAGATTTTCTAGAAGATTTCCTGAACCTGCCGAAATTAAAGAGACCGCTTAAAATAAAAGATATCAAAAAAACAATAGAGGAAGAGTATGATTTACGTTGACTCTAATGTGTTTTTATACGCTATTTTAAACGAAAAAACTGACAATATGGCGAAATGCTCTATATCTATACTCGAGAAAATAATCAGGAAAGAAATAAACGCGTCAACCTCGTTTCTTACGTGGGATGAAGTTGTATGGAATATACGAAAAAACCTGAATAATAAAATGGCAATTCAGGAGGGCAGAAAATTCATGGAATTTCCAAACTTGAAATTTATTCATGCAGACCAGATAGTGATTAATGAAGCCCAGAGGCTTATGGAAACTTACGAAATCAAGCCAAGGGACGCAATACACGCGGCAAGTGCAGTTTCTTGCGGCATTAAGGAAATAATAAGCGACGACCCTGATTTCGATGCGGTAAAAGAAATAAAACGCGTTAAAATAGAAAAATTTTAAGCATACCTAATTCAGGAAAAATAATTTTGCTCTTCCTACTGGGCGCAGCCTGACACGGCGCTTAATTTCGAGAACAAGGAGGTATTTGGAGGCGGTTGCCCTGCTTATGTTCAGCTCTTTTGATACCTCTTCTATCGTCATGGGCTGTTTCCTGAGGCATTTTCGTATCTTGTCTTCTATCATTTCATCACAGCCGGCTTTCTATCTTTATTATTCATTCTATCACACACGGCAAAGCCGTCATCATCTTTTTATTATTCATTTTAGACACCTGTTACATGCAAAACTTCCATCTCGACAAAATCCTGCGAGGATGCAAGAGAGAAGAGGACCTCGTAAGTTACACTGGAGGCCGTAGCGTTGAGTATCACACGTATGCCGCTGGAAGCTATGTTGTCGCCTATCTTTGTAAGTTCTGTGTAGCCCACGCCGTACGAAGTTGTGGCCTTGTCGTCT
>DATDXH010000059.1:0-4363 GCA_035289405.1 archaeon
CCGGGCGACGTTGAGGGCAGCCTGATGGACAAAATAGAAAACAATCTCGCGAATACTCTTGTGCTGCTGAAAGTCCACGGCGTTCTCAAGTCAGGCAAACCCTCAGACATAAATTTCAAAGCAGTTGCCGCGCGGGCAGAATCGCTCGGCGCCATAACCGTCAAGAAAAACATAAACAAGCTCCTGTCGCCGTCAATGGAAGAAATTGCAGTAGATGCCGCAAGCATGGACAATATCGAGAGGCGCATCGTCGAGGAACACGCGGAAAAGATGAAGCTGGGAAATGACACAACGAGCCTGATAATGTCGCTGATGAACGTGCTGAAGGATGAGAAGGGCGAGGACGAGACAAACGCCACGTTCGAGGAAAAAATAAAGGGCAACGCAAAGAAATTATTGGGGTTGTAGTATGCTGAAGGCAATAATTTTCGATTTCGACGGCGTGATAGCGGACTCGATGAATGTAGGATTTATGACCACAAACAACATATTGAAAATATTTGGAAAGCCCCCCGCTACTATTGACGAATTCAGGCAGGAGATGGGCGCCGACTGGAAAAAATTCTACAAAAACAGGGGCGTGCCGGAGGACATGATAGAAAGAGAGCCGGAATTATTCAGGAAGGAAATTGAAGTGCTAAAAAAGGATATTGAAATGTTCGACGGCATCAATATCGTCATCCACGAATTGATCAAAAAATACAAGCTGGGGATAGTTTCCAGCAATCATTGGGAACATATTGTGGAGTTCCTGCAGAAGTTCGGTGTCCACGGGCATTTTGACAGCATAATAGGGCATATGGACGGGGCGCTTAAGCCCGACGTCAGGCCGCTCATGATGTGCCTTGACGAGCTGAATGTAAAACCAGAAGAAGCATGCATGATAGGCGATACTATTGACGATATCACAATGGCGCGCCGGGCAGGCATCGCGAAGATAATCGCGGTTTCTTACGGCTATGACTATCTGCATAAGCTGAAAGGCGCCGATGAAATTGTGCACAGCCCCGGAGAAATACTCGGCGCGATAAGAAAATTTGGTGAATAACATGCTGTTGAAATCTCTTCATATGAAAAACATCCGCAGCTACTTGGATGAGAAAATAGAATTCCCAGAAGGTTCCACGCTCCTGTCGGGCGACGTCGGCTGCGGCAAATCAACTATTTTGCTTGCAATGGACTTCGCGCTTTTCGGTCTCAGGAAGGGCGAGCTGAGCGGCACCGACCTGCTACGGCATGGCAAAAACGATGGAAGCGTCGAGCTTTCTTTCGAGATAAACGGCACGCCTGTGTCAGTAAAACGTACTCTGAAAAGATCCAGAGACAGCGTAACTCAGGATAGCGGCATGTTGCAGATAAACAGCCGTACAGAGGAGTTAATGCCGACCGAGATGAAGGCAAAGATTGTCGAAATGCTGGGCTATTCGAACGAGATAGTGAAAAAGAACCGTCCCATATTCCGTTATACAGTTTACACACCGCAGGAAAAGATGAAGGACATACTTTTTGACGATACAGCACGGCTTGAGACTCTGCGCAAGATATTCTCCGTTGACAAGTACGGACAGATAAAATCCAACGCCAAACTATTTGTTGGCGAGCTTCGCAGCATGAAACGCGAGAACGAGGCTCTCTCAAAGGATCTGGAGAAGAAAATGGCCGAAAAACAGGAGAAAGAAATTGAGAGGGAACGCCTTCTTGTTGGCATGGATAAAAACAAAGCAGAGCTTTCTGCCCTTGAGACACTATTGAAGGAAAAATACGAAGAGTTCGAGTCGCTAAAGAGGCGAATGAACGAAATAGTGTCTGCCAAACGCGAAATTGCAAAAAAGGAGTCGGAAATGCGCGTGAAGTCTGCGAGACTGCCTGTTATAGAAAAAGAACTGTCGTCAATAAAAGAAAAGCTGGCCACTTTGTCGGTGACAGGCGAAAAAGTCAACCTAGATTCCTTATCGGCAGGCATAGAGGAAATGGAAGACAAGAAGGGCGGCGTGATGAGGGAGCACGCGGTAATAGCAAGCGAAATTACAAAACTTAGTGCGGTGCTGCGTGACGGCGTGTGCAGTTTCTGCGGTCAGAAGGTCAACGACAGGACGGAGTTCCAGCGTCATCTGGGCGAAAAAGAGCACATACTCACGGAGCTGAAGACAAACATGGAATTCGCCAGTGGGCGCATTGCCGAAATGAAAGAAAGGAAGCGCATAGCTGAGAAGATTGAAAACGAATCAAGGCTGTGCGAGGAATATACAAGAAGGGCAGCAAGCCTAGAGGTTGAGCAACAGTCAATCAGTAAAGATTTGGCAGTGATCCGCGATGATTTATATGTTCTGCTTTCATCGTTCGACGAGGGTATTATAGCGGAGAACTACTCGCGCATAGAGAAAGAGATAGACTCGCTCAATGCCTCCAGGCTGATTGCAGAGAAGGAAAAATCAAAGATTGACCAGCAAATTTACGACATTAAAAAATTCCTTGATACGGTTGAAAAAGAAATAGGCGAAAAACAGGCGGCCCGTGAGCGCATAGCATACATAAACGAGCTCGTCGGCTGGTTCGACTCTTACTTTGTTGAGCTGATGAACATAATAGAAAAGCGCGTCATGTCCGCATTGCAGGGAGTGTTCAACGAGTTCTTCCAGAAGTGGTTTTCGATAATAATGGGTGACCAGTTTTCCGTGAAGGTGGATGAAAACTTCTCGCCTGTTATAGAACAGAACGGCTACATTACTGAATATACAAACCTCTCAGGCGGCGAAAAGACGGCGGTCGCACTTGCTTACAGACTCGCGTTGAACCGCGTAATAAATACGATGATAGATTCAATAAAGACAAGTCAGCTACTGATATTGGACGAGCCGACGGACGGTTTCAGCAGCGAGCAGCTCGACAGGATAAGGGACGTGATAGAAGAGCTGCAGCTGAAACAATTGATTTTGGTATCACACGAGCCGAAGATAGACACGTTCGTGGACAAAGTGATCAAGGTCTACAAAGAAGATCATGTGTCAAGGGTTGTTTACTGACCAAAGCAACTACTTCTTAACCGGCGGTTCACCGAGTTCTGCAACTTCGGGAAATGCCACATATAGCAGATCACGAGAACTTTCGTATGCAGCCAGTTTGCCCATGGATTCAGGCGTCCTATATAATCTTGTCTTTGAATTGCAACCCTTTCGTATTCTATATGTGTGTATTCAGTGCAGTTGCATAAGCTTCCAAACGTTTTAACATATTGTTTCCTGAAGGTTCGTCTGTCATATAGCGCTCCAAGTAAATATTCTGGATATTATACTTACTTGAGCGCTATAAGTGAACCCACAATACATGTCGGGATTCTTTTGTGGGTTCACTATAAGTATCAATCTTTTACCTGCCCCTGCATGCTGATGGGGTATAACTACTTCTTTTTGTCAGCTCTACATGGTACATAGCTGCGTTAACTTTTGCAGCATCTATGTTAATTCTGTTAATTATTTCAGACATGAATTTTATGCTGAGTGCGTCAGGCTCCAGGCAGTTGTCATATTTGCTCAGGTCTATATCAACAAGATTGGTCATTCCGCTGTTTGCGTCCCTTATACCTATGCGGTAATCGGATTCAATAAGTGCAACAAGATCCACGTTGCCGTCCGTTACTTTCCTGATGCCCTCGAACAGTCCGTCATTATAGAAGCTTTTTGCCTCTCCGGCGTACTGAACTCTGTCAACCTTATCATACTGTGTATTTACTGTGAATTTACTTTCCTCTTTTGGCTGTGAAGGTATTTGAGGCGTCTGAGATCTGCCTTCTATCAATCCACGTTCGTAGCCCTCTCTTTCTCCTCTTAGTTTTGCGTTTTCAAGTTCTGTTTCTCTAAGTTGCCTTCTCATCTCTTCTTTTTCTGTATCAACAACAGGAGTTGCAGGTTGTGTTCTTTCCGCCTCTGCAGCAACCCACGCAGGCGCGTATGCAGGAATTCCGTTTCTGATTGCCCTCGCCTGACCAACTGTAGGCCCGAATCTTGAAACATTAGACCATTGAAGATATTCTATATCGCTGCGCCACATCGGCTGCGGCCCGCACCATCCCGGAAACCACATATTAGAGTAAATATAACCTGGAATATTGTTGTAAAAAGGCACTCCATTTGAATAAAACAAGCTGACTGAGAATCCCCTGCTTCTTGTGTCAACACCGCGCTGGAATTGTTGCCAGTTTGGAACTTGCTGGACTTGTCTTGGAACGGCTCTTCCCGTGATGTTAGGTTGTGAAACTGGCACAGCTCTTCTTGAGGTGTTAGGCGTCGCCTGTCCTCTGCTCTGGGCATTGGCCGGGCCAGCCATTATAGCGGTTGTAGCTAATGCAGTTAGTAGACCGTTTACC
>DATDXH010000060.1:0-8448 GCA_035289405.1 archaeon
ATTGCATATCTGCAATGATGCTTAGTTAAGGGTATTGTGACAACACAATACATTGTGAAGCGAAGCTTCACATGTACAGGAAGAACGAAGTTCTTCCAAGTACCCTTCCTGCTGGTTTTCTCATAGGGTTTCTACAGAGCCGTATTTGGAGAAATCCGATCTATGCCCTCCTAGGTGTGAATTCATTTCCTGGCTACAATCACGTACTCCTTTTCCCTTCCGAGCATTTCAAACTCCAGCAGCAATTCCATGCCTTCTACTTTCGACCTTAGAAGCTCTTTTCTTTCTGAATAGTTCTGGTCGTTGAAGAATATTGACAGCAAGGCGAAGCCGCCGTCCTTTAGAATACGCTGGAAGTCGCTGCCTTCTACGGAATGCATTGTATCCACCGAAACTACGCTGTCAAATGCCTCGTCTTTGAACGGCAAGTCCTCTGCTGTGCCAAGGACTTTCGGAAATATCTCCACAGAGTTTTTTAGCATCGACATATCCTTGTCTATGCCGATAAAGGTGCCCTTGAATTCCCTCTCCAGATAGCCGAAGCCGCACCCTACATCCAATATATGATCTGTGAATACCTGGTCGGCCAGCGGGCCCAGATGTTTCTTCATGCCGATAAACTTTTCCTTCTGAAGTTTTTGCCATGAAACGTAAATGCCCGGGGAGAATGTCATGTTGTATATTTATACTTCCTTGATATTTGAATTCGTGGTGTAATGCTTTAAAATAACGCATGAATTACAACGGGACAAAAAAGTAATTTTAAAACAACTACTATTAAGTAGAATCTATGGAAGACAAGTTCCTAATACGCGTCGACGAGGAGATGCCCAGCGACGAGAGGACTGCTATAAAGATAATAGAGACGGGAGTAGGCCACGAGATAAACGAACGTGTGGGGCTGTTGCTAGAACGCGTAGACACAATCGCCGCAACAAATAACATTGACATACTAAGGGAAATGAAGGACATACTTTCCGGTCTTCTGGAGTCACTATCTGCGCTGGGCAAGAGGAACTCTTTCATTTCAGAAATGCTGCTGAAGATGGACGATAAGATACAGAATCAGGAAAAAGTGGACCTTTCCTACGTAGAAGGCAAGGTGACAAAACTCGACAGTGCGATGGAGCAAATGACAAACGGCATGGCAAAGATTCTTGCGGACGTGCAGGTGTCGATTGAAAATCTAAACACATGCCTTTTTTCTAACACACATATAACATCGAGGCTTGAGGAAAGGGTAAATGAAAAATTTGTGGAATTATCGGTATCGAACGCCGAACTAAACGATAAAAACAATGAGGTGCTGGAAAAACTTCAGGTCATAGACGCTATTTCTGCTGATTTGGACGTAAAAATAATGGAGATAAGATCAATAATAGAGGAAAACACAACAAGGCTGGGCGAGGCCATAAACGCTTCGCATGCCACGAATCACGACCTTATTGTTGGCATGAATGGTAAGATAGACTCTGTCAACATTGTGAACGCGCAGTCGATGGACAAGATGAACCAGCGGCTGGACGCGGCTTACATGAATGATGCGGAGCTGACCCAGAAAATAAATGAATTATATGTCAATACAAACTCGCTCCTTGCCAACATGGAATCCAAGCTCGTGCAGATAAATTCCGAGATTAACAGCAGGATACAGGATTTATCTGTGAGCAACGCCGAGCTGATAGAACGATCCAGATCGCTTTCGTTGGATATGACGACCGTCTCGGATAAGCTGAACGAGAAAATTGGCGAGATGTCCGTCATAAACGCCGAGATTGCGGAGAATATGAGGGCACTGCTTGAAAAAGACGTCTCTGGAAACGAAAAACTCGCAGGATTACAGGCCGACATAACTGGTGTAAATGAGAAGCTTTCTACCAGCTATTCAGACCGCGCCGAGCTTATGGGAAGACTGGATGAGATAGCGTCCGGCACGGCTGAACTGATAAAGGGCGTAGAAGAAAACGTGAGGAACATAAGCGAGAAAAACTCCCAGCTCGCTTCGGATTTGGAACGCGTTGCGTCGAATAATTCTGAAATGATAAACAGGCTTGAGGAAAGGATGGCAAGCATAGCTACGGGCAACATGGAAACGATAGGTAGGCTGGAAGAGAAGATAACCGATATACAGATAGACAACAAGCAGAACTGGAGCAGGGTAGAGGATATCATAAGCGGCAACATAGCGACGCCGGAGATGCTTGAGGTCGTGGGTCAGCGGATAGTCAACCTCAGGGATTCTATCAGGGGCGACATAACAGCTCTGTCTGAGGAAGTTAAAAAATTACAGAAGAAACCGAGAGCTAGAAAAGTCAAGAAAACGTCACTGCGGATTAGACCCAGTGCCCGGCCTAAGAAGGCAAAACAAACGCGGGCGACGAGACAAATAGAGGACGAGGCGCTCGATATATTGATAGTAAATACATTGAAAAACGTCAGCATGACGATAGATTCGCTTTCACGCGCAACTAATGTAAGCGAGACACGTCTGAGGAAAAGACTGACGGTTCTAATTACACGCGGTGTTATTGCACGTGAGAAGAGAGGACGCTCTACATTCTTCGCGTCGCGCGTCGAAGAAGCTGACAACTAACATAGTGGACGACCAACTATGGCGTAACATCTGCCTAGTACTGGCTTATCAGACTTGTGGTTTCTTCGCGGACTATTTCTCCGCTGTTTGCGTCTATATCGAATGTAGTCGCCATCATGTCTTTCGTTATCAGATTTATTGTCCACATCAATGACTTCTTGCTGTGCAGAGTGATGAGTATGTTTATGGTGCTCTTGGAGAAATTTTTTACTACCTTTTCTAGTGCCTCGTCGACCGTTATCTTCAATCCGCTTAGGTCCGGCTTCTCCACCTCGCTTATTGGTGGAGTCTCTTCTCCGATAGTGACAAATTTTTCATTAACGAAGCAGTCAAGTACTACTTTCTTTTCGTGGTTGTAGAAGAGAAGCGTCCATTCCTTTACTTTTTCGTCTTTGTCCTTTATGGAGGCAAAACACGAACAAAGGAAATAGCCATGAAGCTTTTTTACTTCGTCGCTCTTTTCAGCCCTTTCTATTGCATCTTTCACTTGCATTGATACCATCCAGAATACAGATATAATTGAAAAAAGAAAAAAATCAATAATTTTATGCTTAATGTGCTACAAGGAATGAACCGGTATACAGAATTCCTTGTGCACATTACTGTGATCCAAATCTTATATTCCAATTATTTATTTGGATCACATTAAACTTCCTTGAGTTTTTTACACACGAAGTCTATAACATTCTCGTCCAGCGGAACCGTAAATGATTTCCTGTACCGTTTCTCGCCGGTCGGTGTTATGAAGCCGCGACTTATCGAGATGAAAGTGTTTTCGCCCTCTTCGGTTACGGCCTTTTTTCTGGCAATTTCCAAAAAATTGTTGTTGCCAAATTTTATTTCCTCGCTTTTTATTGTCTCAAAACTTACCATTTGTATAACCCCCAGTTTTGTTTTTTGTACCTTGACATACCACCTATCTTTAGATGATGGTATTAAGTGGTATGTTGGGTGTAAATAACACTGCATTTATGCAGTGGTTTTTCACATGTAAAGTTACGGGAAGAAACTTTTTAAGTAGATTAATTTATGGAAATGTCACTATCCGATCTTATAGAACCTGTTAGATGCGATGCGGATCTGTAAGGATTTTGACATTCTGCAATTAGTTGATCGTTTCTTAAAAAATCTGCTGTAACTGTAATTCTACCGGACTGTTCTATAGGTTTACCGTATTTCTCCCTGAATGCATCTGCTACGTACCCTGGGATTTCGATGGTTGCAGGAAATGGGCCTACGTGGCCGCGCAACTCGTAGTGAGTATGCCTATCTCTTACGTGTTCACCTAAACATGTTATGCTTCCTATCACAGTTTCCAACCCTTTCATACCTTTTGATAAACATTTTTAAATCAATGCTAGAAGTCAGTGAGCCTTCTCTGCATGAATATTGTACTTTTCTCCATGTAGTTTTTCAGCGGGAAGCGCAGCCTTGTGGATACGTAATTCATCGCTTCCTTTAGCGACGAGAATTTTACGGGCGATGAAGTCATTGCATTCCTCATATTTTCGCGAACCTGCCAAACTCCTACAGGCACAGAATAGCCTTCGTAGATCTCGCGAAACACGACAACACGTGCCTGGCGTTTTATTTTGTGCAAATACTCTACAACTGCGATGCGCGATGCATAGTATCCGCCGCCCTCCATCTCCGCGTATGTCGTGCGGCCAGAGAATGGCTCGTATTCAACTTCAAGCCCCGGTTTCCACACAGGCGCGGACCACGCTTCGAAGTTCTCGAATTCCCAGCTGCCTGGCATTACAAGCGCTACGAAACGGTTATCAAGATTAAATGACTCGAAGACTGAAAAGTCGTTTACACTGCTGAAACCACGTACGTCGTGTAGCAATGACTTGGCTATTATATCATCCGTGGCGGTTATCGACCACCTAGTAGGCACGAGCTTCTTTTTCACGCCCAGTGCGCCAGAGGATAGTATAGTCGTTATCTTGTAAACATCGATACCGTGATTGTACAGCACCATCGAAGATTCATTGGCAAGCATTTCATCATTTACGACTTTCTCAACCTTGTTGTCTATTTTAGGATTTTCAGTCAACCTCAGAGATTCAAGCTTTGCGCTCGCACCCATGGGCTGGTGTATCTTGTCAAAGCTCATGGCAAAGCTTGGCTTCTTCGAGAATATCATCTCTATATCTGTGGGAAGCTTAGCGAGGGAAATTTCCTGCATGTCGCTTACAAACCTTTCACGGGAGAAAATGTTCTGCTTCTTGTTTGACCTTATCACGGACGCCTGCGCGGCTATTATCTTTCCATAGTCCATTTTGAGCATTATGGGTGGTGCAAATTGTACATCAAGTAGCCCAAGGGGACCGGCGTTCAGTTTAGGGTAACCCTCGGTGCCTATGAATATACCGCTTGAAGGGCCGAAAAACTCTTTGGCAAGCTTAGGTGCCATCATTTTCCTTATTTCATCCGAGAGTTGTTCTGCTCGCATCCTAAGATATAGTTGGCATAAAAATAAATCACGCAACATGAAAGTGATTTAGTTACTATTCAAGAACTATAACGTGCATTACTCTTTTGGTTGTTTTTTCTTCTCTTTACTTTCCCACTTCAGGTCCTCGAATTCTATCCATGCGACGATGAGGCCAAGGAAAATGAGTATAAGGCCAAACAGCCCGAAAAAAACTACAAGAAATGCCTGTGACGTCGAACCTACAGTCTTCGGGACCAGTGACGAGAAGAAATGGTTTCCAAATAGGGGAGCTACGTACCAGTAAATGCCTACCAGAAATACAATCAACCCTGCAATAAGCTTTGCTGCGGCTCCCATCTTAACACCACTTGAATGATTGTCACTCTTAACTTTAAATATTTGATTTTCTATCTCTTGATGGTATGACACTTGTAGAGAATTCACATGCAAAGGAATGGAGAAGGCAGTCAGTGATAAAAAGGCTGGAAAGGCCCACAAGGCCGGACCGTGCGCGCAGCCTGGGTTACAAGGCAAAGCAGGGTTTTGTAATGGCTAGGATAAGGATAAAGAAGGGCGGCCGCCGCAAGCCTTCTGTCAGGAAAGGCAGGAAACCGAGGAGCCTTGGAGTTTTCTTCAACCCAAAACAGAGCAAGCAGGCCAATGCTGAGAGACGCACCGTGAGAGTATTTCCTAATCTTGAAGTTTTGAACAGCTACTACGTGGGCGAGGACGGCAAATACAAATATTACGAAGTAATTCTAGTGGACAAGAGCCATCCTGTAATCAAGAACGATAAAGGCATCAACTGGATACTTAATCAGAGAAGAAGGGCGTTCCGCGGACTAACAAGCGCATCAAGAAAAGGACGCGGCTTGCATCGTTGAATACGGTTTATTCTTATGCCTCAAAATTTGAGAGAGTACGTCTGGGCGCATACTGAAAGATTATTTCCTAGATCTAAACCTGAAGTTCGCGATGCCCTAAGACGAAGTATTTGTGATTATGCTGAATGGCTGAGCATGCCGTCGAACAGACGAGGCCCGCCATCATTGGCCCCGGGCAGTACAGGCATAACCATGGCTGAAAAACTCTACAGCCAGTTTCTAAGAGAGCCGGGAGAAGACCGCGACAAGTTCTATCATACCCACCGCAACGATCCAAAACGCGCATATAAGGGACGATAAAAGTTAAGACCTATACGCCAAAATATTCAACGACTTTTGGCGGCCATCTCGAGACTGCAGCAGGGTCGCAAACACGTGGCACATCTGACCTTGGAACGTATTTAACTTCTGCTAAATCATCACCCGCTCTTAATTCATGAGTATTTGGGTGACATAAATACCATTTTATTATCGTGTCAGAATTTTCTACAAACCGTTCGTCTAAAAATTTATCAACTTTAACAGTTATACCGGCTTCTTCCTGCATTTCTCTTATAACGGCCTGCTCCTCGTCTTCGCCATCTTCTACTTTGCCGCCTGGAATGTGCCATTTGCCGCTTAAAAATGTCCCAAAGTCTCAGCCTTTTTGCCAATTAAGACCCTGCCATTATGTTCTATAATAGCTGCTACAGCAATTTTTGCCATATAATAGGCTTATTTTGCATTGTTAAAAGCTTTCAGACCTCAATATTATTATGTTCTACGACCTTCATGTACACAGCACCCTGTCTATCGGCGAGAACAGTGTCGAGGAAATGGCCGAGATGGGCAAACGACTTGGGCTTGCTGGGATAGGAGTTGTGCAGTATTATTCCGGCGTTGCGCAGGGTTTGCCAGAGGTGGATGGGATAGAAATCATACCGGCCATGATGGTCAAGGCGGCTAAGGCGGCCGAATTGAATTCCTTGGCTGAAAAGCTGCGCTCGAAGAGTGAGTTGCTGATGGTGCACGGCGGCGACTACGACATCAACAGGGCGGCTTGTGAAAACCCGCTTATTGACGTGCTATGTCATCCTGAGCTGGGCCGAAAGGACAGCGGGCTGGATCATATATGCATACGGGCCGCGCATGACAACAATGTAGCCATAGAGATAAACTTTCGTGAGGTGTTGGAGAGTTACAAGAGAAACCGCGTCTACGTGCTATCGTCAATGAAGAAGAATGTGGAGCTGTGCAGAAAATATGAAACTAAAATAGTCACATCTTCTTCAGCGGTAACGAGGTGGAACATGAGATCTGGCAGGGAGCTTGCGTCGCTTGCCAACCTGCTGGGATTGGAGTTAGGCAAGGCGATAGATACCACGTCGACAATACCGGAGCGGATAATAAGAGAAAACAGGGAAAAACTCGCAGGAAAGAGGACGGAGGGCGTAAGGGTGAGCGATGAATGAAAGTATTTGCCTTACGGTTACACCCGAATCAAGATTTGAAGAAAGAGTTGATTAGATTCACCAAGGAAAACAATATCAATGCAGGGTTTATCATGACCTGTGTTGGTTCATTAAGAAGGGCAACATTGCGTATGCCTGATGAAACGGTGATAAAGGATTTTGAAAAAAGATTTGAGATAAATTCACTGGTAGGTACTTTGTGTCAAGATGATGTCCATATTCATGTATCTTTGTCTGATGAAAACGGGAACGAAATCGGAGGGCATGTCAAGGATGGATGTCTAATCTACGTGACTGCTGAAATCGTTATAGGTGAGATTGAGAACATGACATTTTCAAGGGAATTTGACAAGGAAACAGGATTCAACGAACTCAAAATAAGAGATGATAATTATGGCTGAACCGAAGATGCTGCCTCCGAGCATGAGGCCGCCCAAGAGATACATTGTATACGAGGTCGTATCAGAGCAACCTATAGCCTACGGCGAGCTCGTGAGTGCCATATGGACGACGGCCATGGAGTTCACCGGTGAAACAGGGACTTCCGAAGCTAACATCTGGTTCGTCCACAATACCTACGACAGCGAGAAGCAAATCGGCGTGCTGAAATGCAGACATGACAGCGTGGAAATTGTAAGACTTATACTTTCACTCATATCCATTATAAGCGAGGCAAGATGCATAATCAAGATAATCGGAGTCACGGGGACCATAAAGTCCGCAAAAACCAAATATTTCAAAATTGACAAGTGATGACCAAAGGGAAAGTGATTCGGCGGACAATTAAAATTAAAAATAAAAAAGAAATCAAACAACTAGCCAGAGATGTTTATCCGAGAATGCTTCTCTGACAAGCATTCTGGATGACATGTATGGAAAAGCAAAGCTTTTCCTACACAGGTAAACTTTCAGTTTACCATGTGTTCCACGAAAATAACAATTATAGTGAACCAAGTAAAGATTCTGGACATATTAAAACTTGGTTCACATACAGCTCACAAGGAAATAATACAAGAAAGAACGTAGTTCTTTCTGTACACAAAGAACTTTCAGTTCTTTGTTGTATCTTGTTTGTTTCCT
>DATDXH010000061.1:0-2123 GCA_035289405.1 archaeon
AAAATGCCGATAACAGCGGTAATTGGAGTCCATTGGGGAGACGAAGGAAAAGGAAAAGTTGTAGACTACCTTGTAGACAGCGGCTATGATGCGGTAGCACGATACAACGGTGGTCCTAACTCTGGGCATACAATATATGACGAACAGGGAAGGAGAATTGTACTGCACGTCATACCATCGGGAATACTTCACCCTCATATAAAAAATATCATAGGTGACGGCGTCGCGCTTGATCCGCGTCTGTTTTTGGAAGAAGTTGCTACAGTAAGATCGCTAGACAGGAATCTGGATAATTTTTACATCTCAGAAAAATGTAAAGTAATAACTCCCTATCACACGGCTGCCGAAATGGTAAGTCCAAAAGCAAAAAAGATAGGAACTACCGGAAAGGGTATGGGACTTGCTTACTCCTCCGATACAGAAAGAATATCACCGCGCATGGCACATTTCTTCGGACCGCGTGACCTCCTGATAGAAATGCTTGAAGAACTTGACGAAGAACGCGGCATTTCACGGCGGCTAATAGAATTAGGAGAACTACCTCTGAATGCCGAAGAAATTGCAGATTCTTACAGACAAATGCTTGGAAAAATCGAGAACAACGTATGTGATACCGTCTATCTTGTCAATAAAATGCTAAAGGATGACAAGAAAATAGTGGCAGAGGGAGCGCAGGCTACTCTGCTCAGCATAACTCAGGGAACTTATCCTTTTGTCAGCTCTTCTGATGCGACAGTTGGCGGTATAGTAGGTGGACTGGGCGTGCCGCCAAAAGCTATAACGAAAAGCATCGGAGTAATGAAAGCAGGATATATAACAAGAGTCGGCGGCGGACCTTTCCCTACAGAGCTAGGAACTGAGAAAACGATAAAAGAAGAAATCAAACTTGAAAAACATGAATTAGTACAACTCGCAAGAAAAGTCCGCGATCAAACAGCCAGTGAAAGGGGAATAGGACAGTATATACGTGAAATTGGAGCTGAGTACGGTGCAACAACAGGCCGTCCAAGACGCACAGGGTGGCCCGACTTTGTCGCTACGTCATATTCTGCAATGATAAATGGATTGGATGCGCTTGCGCTGACAAAGCTGGACGTCAGTGATTTTGTGCCTGAAATACCAGTATGCACGACATACAAAAGAGACGACAGATTAATCGAAAGATTCGACACATTAAATCTTGGAATGTACAGGCCGCATTATCATATAAGACTCCCTGGATGGATGGCAAGAACGACGAATGCGCGGACATTTGACGACCTGCCAAAAAACGCACAAGGACTAGTAGAATTCTGGGATAAGATAGCGCGCGTCGAGATAATCTCAAACGGCCCCAGAAAAGAAGAGACAATATTCCGCTGACCTCTTTTTAAATTTTCCATACAATCCACTACAATGGATAAGGAACGGTATCTGCAAAAGAAAAGTGATATAGAAAAGCGTCTGCAGGATTTTCGCAATGTATATGCGCAGCCGGACGAAGAAATATTCGCAGAGCTTTGTTTCTGCTTACTCACGCCGCAGACAAAAGCGAAAAGCGCCGACTATGCGATAAAAAAGTTGAAAGAGAAAAACCTGCTTCTCACTGGCAGCGCGGAGGAAATAAAAGTCTGGATGGCTCCTATCAGGTTCAACAACAATAAATCAAATTACATAGTGGAAGCAAGAAAGCTGTTCGTGAATGAAAACGGCGTAAAAATAAAGGAAAAACTTGAAAACAAAGACCCGAAAGATCTTCGCCTCTGGCTGGTAAAGAACATCAAGGGTTATGGACTGAAGGAAGCATCCCACTTCATGCGCAACATAGGCCTCGGCGATGATCTGGCGATACTAGACAGGCACATACTCAAGCATCTGGTAAAGAACGGTGTAATACCTGAAGTGCCAAAATCGATAACTGAAAGGAAATACTTCGAGATAGAAAACAGGATGAGGGAGTTCTCGCAAAGCACGGGCATACCGATGACGCACCTAGACCTGTTCTGGTGGTCAGAAGAGGCTGGAGAGATATTTAAATAAATTCCCTTCATTCGCTACTTATGACAAAAGAAAGGATTGATAGAATTAGGGAATTTCTTGCATCCGGAGCAAGTATTTGCCCTTTTGCAAAAAGTTATTTAGAT
>DATDXH010000062.1:0-4336 GCA_035289405.1 archaeon
CCTCTGTATATTGTAGCCTCCTGTTCTTTCTTGGCAAACACAGATTTCGACTTTAGCAATTTAACAAACTTCTCGGCACGTATTTTTTCATTCTTTATTTGCCGCTCCTTGTCCTCAATATATAGCATTATCCTTTCAGGCGGCGCGGCCTCGAACTCTTTTGTACCTGTTTTTATTACGTGGCTTACCAGACCTTTGTTTTCCAGCCTGCTTAGCAGTTCATATATCTTGGAGCTTGCCACGCCTGATTTTTCAACTATTTTGCCCGTTGTTGACGGGCCTAGATCGCAAAGCGCCAGGTAGACGAGTGACTCTGAGCGTGTGAGACCGATTTCTTCGAGGAGTTGTGTGTCCATGGGTTTATTTCTCGTCTAGGCTTAAATATGCTATATTTCTCCCCCCTTAGAGGGATGTAATCATTAAGTATATAGACTTTACTATATAGTAGTATCAAGTAATTGGGTGTGTGGAATGAAACTAAGAAGCATAATGACTGCGATACCGCTGGCGGCTGTTTTACTTGCCGGAGCTCCTATAGAGGCTAGCGGACAGAACGCCGAGGAACGAGTAAAGCTTTCTGTGGATGCCGTAGGATCAGAAAGTCAAGGCGCGTCGTTTGTAAGACCGAATATATTTTACAAGCTTGGTAGTGTTGACGGCTTCACTTTCATAGAATTCTATTCGGATAAGACTTATTTCGGCAAGACAATGTTGAGCAAAGAAATAGGGCGTATGTTTTCATTAACTGGTGAACTTGCATATGGCTCTTCTGATGCGAATAGCGCTAGATTAGGAGCCAAATACTCAGTCCCAATGCCAAAGGGATCTGAATTTGAAGTTAAAGCGCTGCCATTGTGGCTCGATAAAGATGGTCGCAATAAAAAAGCTGTGGTGGGTTATTATGGCTCGGCAAAATTACCTGCTGGCTTTGACGTATCATCTTTTGGCGAGATTGACGCACTTAACGCAGAATGGATGTACGGCGAGTTTTCAATAGGTAAGAATTTTGGCAAATCCGGGAAAATTGGGATTCATTACAATCCATTATTGAAGAGCAATGGCACGGGTAAATTAATGCCTCGTGTGGAACATGCAATTCGTGCAAGCTACAAATTTTAATTTGGGATGGAGTTGTTTTATGGAAATACAACTGGAACTTCCGATTTCAAGAACTGGGAAAAGAATTGGAATTTATAATCAGAGCGATCACTCTATCTTCTGTGGAACACTTCACTACACCGTGCCAGAAAAGTACCAAGGTACAATACAAGACGGACAAAAAGTAATGTTTATTGGAATAACACGACGCTGTAAGGATGAAACAAGATATTGCCTTGCAACGTCCGTTGAATCTTTTAGTGATTGAGAAGTATTTATTCATAGAATGAATCCATCACAAAGTTGACCCTGGTAGTCTATTGGAAAGGATTTCTAAAATCAAAACCTTTTCTGTTTGCATAGTCTACGGATTTTTTCATGTAGTCTCTAAGAGGCTCTGAGCGCTGCAGACCCATTTCAGCCATTTGCGCAAGACGGATTTTTGTCGGAGAGGTATGGATAACAGTATAACCAGGACCTAATTGTTCTTGCTCGACTAGAGTTTTTAGAGCAGTTACATGTGCTAAGGTTCCCACCCCACGCCTTTCCAGGCCTGTCTTCTTGAGGAGCGGGTAAAAATGAACCCATGTTGCGTATTTAGCATTATGATCAGTACTGATGATGGCGTGTCCTGTACTGCGTCCTGCAATGAAAAAATTGAAGCGAGTTGCGTTGTTGCATTCTAGATCATATACAGTTTCTGCAGAAACAGCGAAATTGTGTTGGAGTCCTAACCTATCGAGTTGACGGACATATTCAAGCAGCCTACGATCATATTCAGACATGAGAATCAGCTACTCTTTCATTGCCTGAAGTTCTTCGACAAATGAATCTTTACCCATCTCTTGACGACCGCCTGTGTACGGCAGCATGTTCTCTATGCGTTTTCTAAATGATTCATCTTTCTTTGCCTTTCCTATCAGTCTGTCTATCAGGAACGGGAATTTCTTTCCCAACTTTTGCAGCTTGTAGTTTGCTTCTATCTCTGATCCGATTTCTTCCCACAAATCAGTATCATACTTTTTCAGGAAAGCCTCGCTGAAATCGCCTTTTGCCATTGCTTCCATCGCCACCTTTGCTGCCTGCTTGCCGGAAATCATTGCAGTGCCGACGCCCTCGCCGCTTAGCGGGTCGATTAATGATGCGGCGTCACCCAGCAGCAGAAAACCATTACCGTAACATTTTCTGTGATAGCTTGACAACGGAAGATTCCAGCCTTTGACATCTTCAAGTGCAGTGGCATGCGCAAAGCGGTCCTTGAACAGTGGGTTCTCTGCTATCTCTTTCAGCTGTGCCGCTTTCAGATTGACTTTCTTTTCATTCATGTCTTTCACTATCATACCCAGTCCGACATTTGCCAGACCGTTTTCGAGAGGAAATATCCAGAAATAACCCGGCAGTAGGCTTTTTACCAGATGGATCTCTATCCTGTCTGTCATGCCCGTTACGCCGCTGTAATATTGCCTAGTACCAACGATGAAATGCTCCGGCGGATTCTTGTTGATTCCGAATTTTTGCGCTACGGTGGAGTTTGCACCGTCTGCCGCCAGTACGATCTTCGCGCGGTACTCTTTGTCCTGACCATCTTCCTTGCCTTTGACACCTTTTACATATCCGTCTTCTATTATGACATCGGTTATTGTCATGACATGGAAATCTGCCCATTTTGCCGCATTTACGTGCAGGTATTCGTCAAAGACAATCCTTCTGTGGCAGAATCCAGGCGCTGGTTTATCTCTGCTGGTTATATCCACGTCGACAACAGTGCCGTTAGGGCTGCTTAGCGTTATGCCGTAGACGACGTGGCCCGGCAATGCACGGAAGCCCTCTTCTATGCCAAGCTCGCGCATTATATTGGCAGCCTTGCGCCCCTGTGCGTCGCCGCATATTTTGTCTCTTGGAAATGGGGCCTTGTCAATAAGGAGCACTTTCTTGCCCGCCTGACCAAGGTACATGGCTGCCGTGGCGCCTGCCGGCCCAGAGCCGATAACTATTGCGTCGTAATCCATGCGTTTGTTTTGGTGATAATATTTAAAAAGGAATGGCATGTTGTATCATATCTAAAAATGTATGAGAAATTTTCATTAATTTCAACAAGCTATATCCCTTTTATAAATAGAAATCTTCACATAAAATTACAATGGATATTAGAAAAACATGGCAATCCATAAATATAATTAACTTGATGCTGGCGTCACTAGTTTTGCTGCTTATATATAATCTATACATATTTGGTATAGGCAATTTGCAATCTGTAATTGTAATTGTGGCAACGACTTCGCTACTGGATATCGCAGTAAATTACATGAAAGAGAAAAGACTGTTTTTACCCAAGACAGCAATAATAACAGGTCTCATACTGGGTTTGATAATAGATTCTAGCTTATACTTGCTGGTATTGACAGCAGCAATAGCCATCCTATCCAAGCACATCATAAAAATCAAGGGCAGGCATATATTCAATCCAGCAAACTTCGCTCTTTTTGTTGCTCTATTCCTGCCCGTGTCAGAGAGTTGGTGGGGTATGTACAACCCGCTGCCAGTTATTCTGCTCGGTCTGCTCATAGTATACAAACTTAAGAGATATCATCAGGTGTTGCCATTCTTGGTAGTTAATGCTATTCTCACGTTGGTTATATTCGCTGCTGATGTAGGCAAAACAATTGACCATATGACTTCCGGTATATTACTGTTTTTTGTGTTCTACATGATGATAGAGCCGACGACATCGCCAATGCACAAGAAAAGCCGCATCGCATTTGGTATACTCACAGGTATTTTCGCAGTGATTCTTTACACAGTATGGTTACCGGCCGCATTTGTTGTGGCACTTTTCTTTGCTGACATATGCGTTCCGGTTCTTGACAGGGTTTTCGGCCCGAAGGCTTTATAGCGCTCCAAGTAAACATTCTGGATATTATACTTACTTGAGCGCTATAAGTGAACCCACAAACATGTCCAGATTCTTTTGTGGGTTCACTATAACCGTTTCTATATAAATTTTGTATACTTTATATACAACTTATGCGAATTATACATTGTATGCAAAATGAGGAAACGACCATACGTATCAAAAAAACAAATAAGAAACGTATGGCGGAAATAGGACGTAAGGACAATTCTTACGACGATATACTGGAATTGCTATTGGAGTATTACGAATCAAACAACAAGAAAAAGAAGTGATGTTTATGCCAAGGTTAGACAGAATAACGATGCAGGGGTTCAAGTCATTCGC
>DATDXH010000063.1:0-3228 GCA_035289405.1 archaeon
TCAAAATCAGCAAAATGGATTGCTTCGGACGCGCTGCGTGAGCTGCAGGGCGATGCTGTGCAGAGAAGGTTGAAGAACAAAAAAACAATTTAACCAAAAAGAAATCCCAGTGCTTCTGAGTAATTTCGTGCGAAGAAGTTCCTTGGACGGCCTTCATGGTGTGCTATTTCATATGACGGGGTGTTAGGAGTTGCAATTTGCACTACTGTAAAGCCCATATGCTCTGGTAGTGCAAGATCCAGCTCGTATATGTCGCCTACTACTGCTGTTTCTTTTGGGTCGAATTCGTCAAGAATTTTTCTGTAGTTGGGTCTCGTAAGGAAAACCTTCCTATCCAGACCTTTGATGTGTGTAAACTCTGGGTCTGGTGAAGCTGGTACATCATACTTTTTTGCATCTCCAATAACTCCCACTGGATAGTCTGTAAGTCTTTGGAGCTTATTCCTTACATTGCTTGCGTCTGAATTTGTCACAACCCTGACAGATAAATATTTTATAAGTGTCTCAAGAAAATCTCGTGAACCTTCAAGAAATACTATTCCTGCTTTTTTATATGCTTCTTTGAATATCCCCTGCATTGTCTGGTCGCGTGATCTTTGGAAACTTGAAATATCATAACTACCATTCTTTTCTATTCTATCAAATAGAATCTGATATAATGTTGTGGCAAGAACATAAGGGTCTGCTGTGGCAGGCGCTACAATGTGACCGTTTACTTTCCATCCGTACCAATTTGGGTCTGACAAGACTTCTGATTTTACCTTTTCAGTTCCTTCAAGAAGTGTTGAAGCTGGTATTCCTGTCGCCTGTGAAAGAAGAATATTCCACTCTACTAAAAATGGCTTCGCTTCCTCTTCTACATCTGTGAGTGTGCCGTCGAAATCGAGCAGTATGGTTCTTGGCATCCAAATTACTTCTGGCCTATCTATAAAACATTTGACAGTTTTGTAATGCTTCTGATATTTTTTTGTTATACTTCCGTAATGTTCGCTCTCTTTGCTACTAAAGTATTGCTTACAAGTTTCTCCCATGGCGTCAATTACATTCTATGGAGGGGCCAGAGAGCTCGGCGGCAATCAATTCCTTATTAGCGACAGATGCACTAACGTGATGCTCGATTTCGGCATCAACTTTGATCGCTGGGGAAAACTATATTTGTTTCCTCAGGGACCGCCAAAGTATCGCGCCCTTAGAGATCTTACGAAACTTGGTTTATGTCCAGACTTTTCTGCAGTTCCTGATTTCGACGGTGTATACAGGCAAGATTATCTGAGGCATATCGGTCGCGAACCTACGTCAAGACCGACTCTGGATGCATTTGTCTTGAGCCATGCGCATCTTGACCATGCTTACTTTCTGCATTTTCTCAGACATGATATACCTGTTTACATGGACAAACATACGAAACGGATACTTTTCTCGATGCAACAGACAACTGGCATGCAATACTCTGAGTATGTAGATTTCAAGTATGCCTACGGCCAGACAGAAAGCACTTCAAGTGACAAAAAAAGATGGATGCAGGGCGACGAAGTCACAGTAAGTCGCGATACACGGCTTATTGAACCGCCGAAACCTTTCACTATTGGTAGTATAACATTCGAGCCGATATATGTCGACCATTCGATGCCCGGAACGTGCGCATTCATCATACATACATCCAAAGGCAAAATAGTATACTCGGCAGACCTCAGGATGCGTGGAAGGCGGCCGCAGGAAACGGAGAATTTTGTACGCATCGCGGCAAAAGCCAGTCCTGACTATCTGCTTTGCGAAGGCTCGTTGATATGGAAGACACACTACGGTACTGAGGACGACGTAGGAGAAGATATTCAATCAGTTATTGAGGACAAAGACGGTCTGGTTGTGATAAGCTATGCGCCGCGCGACCTTGACCGTGTACTTACTCTCTTTAATGTTGCTAAAAAATCGAAAAGAAAACTGGTGATAAGCACTAAACAAGCTTACTTATTGGATTTATTTAACGGTGATTTTGGATTTCCCCGTACTCATCTAAAAAATATAGGAGTATATGTGCCGAAAAAAGGCAAAGGATTGCTGGATACCGGACAGGACGGCGAAGAAGGTGACTACTACAGATGGGAAAGACAATATGTAGACCATGATAACCGCGTCTCGAGCGCGGAACTGAATAAAAACCCGCGTGATTATATTCTTTGCCTTTCAGGTGCGATACTTGACGACCTGATAGAGATCGAGCCTCCGAAGGGGAGCATATACATACGTGCACACCCTGAGCCTTACACGGAGGAAATGGAACTCGGAGAAAACGTTCTTGAGAGCTGGCTCAGGAGATTCAACTTATTGGATGATGAAGATAAGAACTTGGCATTTTATGCTTCACGCGGCAAAGGACGACAGCTGGACTTGTTCAGACCCGATCCTGAGCCTACGGAAAAATATAACGTTCCCCAGAGACACGTCACGGGTCATATGAGCATGGAAGAAACTGCGTATGTAATCAACTCAATAAATCCAAGAACTCTAGTACCGATACATACAATTAACCCGGAAATGTTTCATGATATGGGATTTAACGGAAGAATATGGACACCGAGGCTTGGCGACGTGCTAGAACTTTAATGCGACCGCAAATTCCTGCATTGGTCTTGGTGTTGGTGTATCCGGATGTTTCTTACTACATATAACACTATTGCCCTCGTCCATCACATTGAATCTGCATACTGAACAGTTATCGCGTTTTGGTCTTGCAGTAAAATCTTTTTTGGCGATTCCAGTTCTTGCCGCTTCTATCTGCTCTAACATCTCTGGCAAATCGTCGTCAGTTCGTCTTGTTTCCATTCTTGTGCCGTCTGAAAGGGAATAGTATCTGTAAGTTATTTCAGGGCCGATAGAATAACCGGTATGACCCCATGCGTCAACCACTTGATCACTAATACCCCACTTTATACGATAAGCCTCTTCGTCACGTGCTAGCGTAGAAAATGCCAAAAGTTCTAGCGTGACCCTCCAGTCCTTGTCGAGATCTTTCTGCGTGACTTTTTTTGTTCCATATTCGCCTATGACGAGACCTTTTCTTATGAAACTTACCGGCACTACATACTTCCTGCCATCATGGAAGAACGCTAATTTTCTTTCAGTAGTTGCACCTTTACCTGTAAAAACAAGTACGGGCGGACCTTCTTCCATCAGGAAACTATAATAATTGTGACATGCGTCAGCTATCTCGCGTGCCGCTTTCCACCA
>DATDXH010000064.1:0-12267 GCA_035289405.1 archaeon
TTTAACGAATTCGTTGTCATACTTCATAGGGGAACCGACCTCCTTGGTTCTTTGCTACCAATCAAAGAACTTTGTCGGAGGGAACGTAAAAGGTTCCCCCTTTATTCATTTTAGTGGCTCAATATCCGATGTCGTATAACAACTAAGCATCATTGCAGATATGCAATGATGCTCCTGCTGGTTTTCATTGAGCATTTCTACAGAGCTAAGTTCCTTTTCCGCCAGCTTTTTTGTATTGTAATATATTTCTTTTCCAGTAGGGCTTTCTACATCCGAAAGACGCGTAGCGTCATCCAGAGACGAAAAGGGTTAGTGAGAAGGGAGAGATTTGAACTCTCGTATGCACTAAGCAACAAGGCATTTGACTTCTTTTCCGCCAGCGCTTTTGCGCAGCGAAAAGGGCTGTCCTCAACCTTGCGTGATTGACCAGGCTACACGACCTTCTCTCATCTGTATGTTGCCAGAAAAGGTTTTTATAAAGAATCATACGTCTTTTTTATTAATAACGCGTCCCCCTCGATATTCGGGCTCTCGCATATCACTACGCCGCCTATCTTGAAATCCTTCCAGACCCGAAGAAGGTCTTTGTAATTCATATCGGATTCCTCTAGTATAAGGTGGTTCTTCTCGCCTTTCGGGCCGTAATTTATTCCCGAGAGATGTATATGCATATTCTCCAGCCCGAATCGTCCAAGATTTTTTTCGACAAGACCGAGAATCTGCTCAAATTCGTGCTTTGTATTGAATTTCCCGTTGGTCCTTGCATGTAAATGCGAGAAGTCTATGCACGGCATAACGCCTTCAACTTCTTCGCTGAGCATTACGACTTCCTCAAGAGAGCCGAATTGTGTCGGCTTTCCAGAGACCTCCGGCCTTATCCAGATATTATTGCCTTCGTCCCTGAGCGTCTTCACAGCTTCAGAAATATGATTTTTGATTTTTCCATATGCAGTTGACTGCTGTCCCACGTAATATCCCGCATGGAAGCAGACCGACCAGCCACCGCACAGCCATGATATGCGCGCAGCGTTGATTATCCGCTGCCTGCTTGCATCCACTTTGTCATCGGAATTGAGATTGATATAATACTGGCCGTGGCATGTCAGCCGGACTTTGTTCGTTTCAGCAGATTGTCTAACGAGTGGAGCAGCTTCCTTGCTGATGTTCACGCTGTGGACGAACTCCATCTCCATGGCATCCAGGCCAAGCTTGCGTACGCATTTTATGCCATTGGCTGTGTTCCTCGGCTGGGTTGCGACCGGTATTCCTGCTGTGCCGAATAGCAGCGTCATCTCATGACCACCAGTGATTTCTTCGCCTCATCAAAGCTGTTGAATTTCATGCATGTGCCGCTTAGGCAAATCATGATGTTTTCAGGAAGGTCGTCGCTGAATCTCACCATGATCCTGAAATCAGTAGGCATGTCTTTGATGAATTCCTTTCCCTTGGCAGATATCTCTATCGGATCGAGGAATCTTTCGACGGCAAGGGCGTAGGATGCTGCATGAAGTCTGTACTGCATGCAGTTCGCAAAAATTGAGAGCGTGTCTTTTGCTATTTCTCTATACTTGTCATCGTTTGTGCAAAACGCCAGCCTGACCAGGCATCCGGCGGCAATGGAATTCTCATTGATGTTCTTATTTTCCGTCTTGAGCAGGCCGATGTCATCCTCACCAGAAGCCTTGTCCTTGAAACCATTTTCGTAGAATCTCTCTATGACTATGTCCGCCAATTGTTTTGCCTGTTCTAAATATTTTCCATTCGCCGTCTTTTCATACGCATCAAGAAGGCATTTGACAAAATTGACATTATCGGAAAGGAGCCCGAATACGTTCTGCTTTCCGTCATCATAATGACATATTCCTCTTTTTGGATCGAAGCATTTTGCCCACAGGTTTTCCAGGGTGTCAATTGCAATTTTCTCGTAGTTCTCGAGATGAAGCAGTGCGGAGATAGCGAGGGCATTGAGATTCACATAAACATTCCTGTCTATGAATGGCTGCGACACTTTTCTTCTTTCTTCGAGCGGCTTCCCGTAATACCCTTCCTCTTTGTCGGCATCCTGGCTGCCGTAAAAGCCCTCAGGACCGTGAAGCACGCTCATCAAGAAATCCGCAGTCCTTCCCGCGGTAGCTTTGTATTTTTCCTCGCCTGTGATCCGGAAAGCATGAATATAATTCACGATCATCTGCGCATTAGTCTCGAGCATTTTTTCATAGTGAGGCAGATTCCATTCCCTCGTGACAGAATACCTGAAGAAGCCTCCCTCTGCGTTGTCAAAAATCCCCATCATGCCATCGAGAGTCTTTGTGGCAATTTTTAGCATGCTTTTGTCATTCGTTTGTCTGAATCGCAGCAATGCCGCCTCTATCAGATCGGGAAGCGGGAATTTTGGCTGGCTGCCGAATCCGCCATAAGACGTGTCAAAAGATGCCAGCATCTCTTCTGCCAGAGAGTCCATGATCGGCTTTACATCCGTCTTCAATGTCTCGGGCTTTTGTATGTCGAAGTGCGGCTCATCCTTGTTTCTGTGGAAATAATTCGATACCTGCTCCAGCATTATAGCAAGCTGTCCGGGAGGCATATAAGTTGCTCCGGTGATTATCATTCCATCCGGAGTTAGAAAGGCAGTAGTAGGCCACCCGCCCTGATTATACCGCTCGTTTATGTCCGGCCTCTTGTCAGTATCAACCTTTATCGGGATGAATTTTTCATTGATGAGTTCTGCGACTAAATCATCGGAATAGGTATCTTCCATTCTATGACACCAAAAACACCAAACACCAAATATGTCCAATAAAATTGGTTTGTTTTCTTTTTTTGCCTTTTCAAAAGATTCCTTTGACCATTCAAGCCATTTTATTTTTTCCATAGGAAACCCCAATTTGAATTATTAAGAATAAAACCTAATTGACTTACACGTTAACAAGAACATCGTTGCCCTCTACCCTGACTTCATAGCTCTTTACATGGGCTGGCATCGTGACGCAGTTGCCGTTGATCACGTTGTACTGCCATCCGTGAAGCGGGCACGTCACTATATTGCCGTCCAGCTCGCCCTCGCCAAGCGGTCCGCCCCTGTGCCTGCATGCGTTGTCTATTGCATAAAACACGCCGTCCACATTGAATACTGCAATCTCTACGCCACTAACATTGACAGGTTTCCCGTGACCCTGTTTGATGTCGTTGACGCTTGCGACTTTAACGAATGTCATATCCAATACTTGTCCGAAATGTATTTATCTAACCAGCTTTATCTGTTATAGTTAATTCACACAATATTTCCTGTGGGTCACGTCGTGTTGTGATCTCTTCCTATAGTTTTATCTGAGTAGCCCAGTAAATATCCTTTCTCAGCCATTTCGATAGCAGCCTTCAAATGTTCCGGGGAATTCCAAGGTCTATCGCATTGATAACCATAAGAGACGCCTGTTCTGGATGTAGCCAATACTTATTTGTCATTTTATCACCTTTGTTTATGTTAGAAGAAAACAATAAGAAGTTGATTGAAATTCATTCCATCTCATCCAGCGGTTTCCTGTTCTTGAAACCGTTGTCCAGTTCATGCCAGAAATTTATGTTGTCTTCGCCATATTTCCAGCAAAGCAGCACTATTTCGCCGTTCTTTTCGTGGTAAAAATCCACCAGACCCGTCTCCGTGTCCTTCACTATGCATCCTATTGACTGTATTTCGTTTATCTTTCTCACAAGTTCCTTGAAAGTTTCCTCTCTTTCGGAAACCCTTTCCATGTATAACTCGTTGTCCATGTGAGTTTTGTCAAGTATGTCCTTTCCCCATATCGAAACAAGATTTTCTATATCAGAAGTAAGAGACTTTATGCGTACGTTGAGGTAAATTGCCTTGTCCAGCATCTTGGTTATGTGTGGCAGAAGATCGTTGGCCTCTTCCACGGTAAAAGTGCGTATCGCACCGCTAGACTTTGAAGATGGTTCCATTGTAAAACCTAAGGATTATAGTGTAAGACATAAACTCCTTAGAATGATATTATTGTTATGTCTTCACATATAGTTAGGACAATCAATAATATTTCTAAATAATATTGTCCATAACTATATTGTGTCTGCCCTTATATATAATTTCTTCCGACCCCTTGTTTCGGGCACATGCTCTTAATAACGCAAATGCTGCACTTTGGCACCGCCACGCACACGGCCCGTCCATGGTCCTTCATCAGGTGCGGCAGTATCTTCCAGTCTTTTTTTGGTATTATAGCCATCAAATCCCTTTCGATCTTTTCCGGATTCTTTTGCGTTGTCCAGCCGAATCTGTACGCTAGTCTTATAACATGCGTATCCACAATGACACCCTCAACTTTGTTAAAAGCGTTTATCAATATCGCATTTGCCGTTTTTCTTCCAATTCCCGGAAGTTCCATAAGTTCATTCATCGTATCAGGCACCTTTCCGCCGTGCTTCTCCGAAATTATTCTAAATGCTTCCTTGATGTTTTTTGCCTTGTTCTTGAAGAATGTTATGGATTTTATGTCGTTCTCAAGGTTGGCATTTGCGTACTCTTTTGCGGTCTTGTATTTCTTAAATAGATTTTTGGTAGTGGCATTCACTACAACATCCCTGCACTGCGCGGAGAGTATGGCGGCGACTACAAGTTCCATCGGATTTGAGAAATCTAGATAATATTTAGTATTTGGGTACTCTTTTCTGAGCGTAGAAATGATTTTTTCTGCCTGCATGTTACTTCCTTATGCCGTTTCTCCAGACGCTGTACGTCACTGCGCCTGCGAATGTCGTATAGGCCATTATCTGGAATAATTTGTCTATATTCCCCGGGCTCTTATTTACAAGGCCAAGCATTTTCTTGCCGAAGAATTTCTTTGTTGGATTATAATTTTCATCCATGTAGTTCAGCACGTGGTCGTAGGACATCTTCAGTCTTATGACCGCGTAATCCTTGATAACTGAAATTGATGGATACCTGTATTCCGGCGTCACCTTGCCTTTCTTTATGGATTTTATTATGCCGTCCACGCTCGTGGCATCCGTTTTTATCACGCCTAATCCAACCATCGCCGCCGTATGTGCATCACTACCAGCAACGGCCACCATATTATTCCTCTGTGTGTATCTGCGGGCCCGTATGTTTGAAAGGCGATCAACATTATTGCCGTTGAAAATCTCTACCGCATCGCACGCCTTTGCGTGCTCGCGAAGTCCGTCGTGTTTTATGTCAAACGGATGTACAGAAATTGCGATGCCATCCTGCGCATGCACCAGGTCCACAGTCTCGAAAATGCTGAGGCCAGGTCGTATTGTCTCCTGTATGCCCAATGCAGTAACATGTCCATGTGCACTCGATATCTCCTCGCCAGGTATTACCAGCACTCCATGTTTTTTCCCGGCTGCCCTTGCCTCATTCCACGCAAAAGTTGTATTATGATCCGTGACGGCAATAGCCCCAAGGCCTACCTTCTTTGCCCTCTGCACCATTGTCTCTGGCTTTTCTACGCCGTCATAAAGCACTTTCGACCCGCGCGAATAGTGCGTATGTGAGTGAAGTTCGACTTTCATGTTTATACCAATATATCATAAGCCCTACAAAGCTATAAAGAATAGCCAGCCGAGAATAGCACCTACAATGGCACCTGCAGTTATGTCAGTATAATCATGTCTCCTGAAATGTATTCGTGAGGCACAGACCGCAGCAGTCAAAAACAGGAGAACAGGCCATAGCGTTGGCACCATTCTGAAAAATGCGGCCGATAACATAACGGCCCTTGCAACGTGTATGCTAGGAAAAGACGAATTGTCTATCCTGTCATACAGAACTGTATACGTCTTCCTTTTCATGCCCGGCCTGGGCTTGAAATAAGCCAGTCTGATAATCATCACAACAACGGTAACGGCAACCAGCGATATTACGAGGACTTCAAAAAAAGCGTAAGCGCCGATAGCTAGGAACATGGCAGCGACAAGTGCGTAAAATATAAAACTTCCATAAGTGCTAAGATCTTTTAGCGCAACCCTGGCTATTTCCGCAGTAGTACTTTTCACATCAAGTTTCATGCAACCAATTCAAGAAGAAATGTATAAAAAGCTCTATAACTGGCCCAAATTTTATAACATATTTCTTTTGCTTAAGGTTTTCTGTACCGACAGACGTACGAAGTACGTCTTTTCACTAACAAGAAAACCTTATTTGAACCGGGCAAGAAGACCGCTTATATCTATCTTACTTATGTCCTGTTTTACGAGGGGCGTTGTTGCAATCTGTGGCGTTCCATCTTCGTATGTCGGTTTATCCACTTTATAGAAAAGTCCTATAGGGATTTTCTCTCCCCACATCTCGCCCATTTTTATCGCGGCGATTTTGTCACTTGTATCGTGACCACTTTCATCTAATTTGAATATTCTTTGTTTGTACCAGTCAGCTGTTTGCACCTTGTTGTAAGTCGGACATGGCTGGAAGACGTCTATGATTGAGAATCCCTTGTGCCTTACAGCGTCGACTATCAGTTTCTTCAGGTGCATTATATCCATTGCATAGCCACGCGCAACATACGTAGCTCCGGCAGCTATCGACCATGTCATAGGGTTCACCGGTTCCTCAAGCACGCCGTTGGGAGTCGAATTAGTCTTGAATCCCTTCTCGCTTGTAGGCGAAGTCTGACCCTTTGTCAGTCCGTATACCTCGTTGTTTTGCACAATAAGTGTAATGTCTAAATTACGTCTCATCGTGTGCATGAAATGATTACCGCCTATGCCGTAAGTATCGCCGTCGCCTGATATTGCAAGCACTGTAAGTTTGTTGTTCGCGAGCTTCGCACCTGTAGCAACAGGAAGTCCGCGGCCGTGCAAGCCCTCGAAACCATAAGTTTTCATGAAATGGGGGACCTTCGACCCACATCCGATCCCTGATACAACAAGGGTGTTGTGCTGTTCTAAACCTAATTCTGATATCGCATTCTTGACAGTGCTGAGTATTGTGAAATCCCCACAATTGTGAAGTATAGCATTATCCGACACATAACAATGCACATCCTCAACCTCGAAATTGTATACATCGCCATCGTAATCAAATATTTCTGTATCCCTTATAGGAAGCATTACGTGTGTCTTGGAAATCGCAAATCTTGGTCTTGATGTTTTTTCCGTATTTTCTGGAGTTTCTTCTGACAGCATCGAACATAATGCACCGAGGTTTTTAGCACCGCAAACTTCCAGCCCATAGAATTTCTTATGCATTCCATATGGTTTGTTTTCGGAAACTGTAGGTACAATGGACTGTCTCAATAATAGCATCTTGGCCTGCTCTGACAAGACTTTCGAGATAGTCTTATACCCGGCCTTTTTCTTTCCCACATAGCCATCGCCTCTCCACATACCTTTCAATAACTCTCTTTGTTTTTCCAGCGGCAACAGCATCATGAAATGCGGTATTTTCTTGCTTGCCGCACCTGTGTCAAACCATTCCTTGAAAAGCCGTGCAAGAGGCGCGGAACTTACATTAATGTCATTTGTATGTTTGTTTTCACGTATCTTGGAAGTGGCTGCAAGGCCGAATATTTTCTTGACAATTGATTTTATATCGTCTACATATTCGACTTCTTTTTCATTAAAAGTAAATGTAATTTCTCCCCTGTGCACATACCCCTCTGCGATATAATAGCCGGCCAGTCTAAGCAAATCAGAACCTATAAGCAATTTATTTGACAAGGGTTTGCTCTTTCTGTCCATTTCTGGTTTTTTCCAGTCAACTTCTACGAAATCTTTGTCCTCGATTTCCGATAGTATAGGGTATACAAGGTAATCACCACTTCTAAGAGAGTCAGCCCTCACCCATTCATTTGAAAATATTTTATTATGTGCACCGACTTTCTCGCGCCTCGAGCAAAGGACAGGATGTTCGTCCGTGAGCACTGTCGAACCGAAACATTTTGAGGTAATCCTGTACATTTTTCCTTTATGCCTGTGGACCATGACTTCCGTAACTTTATGGAACTTTCCGTCTTTTCCCAAAACCCTTTCTCCGGTTTTTATTGTCTCTATCTTTTTAACGGAAGGATTCGACTGTATAAATGTTCCAGGAAGTACACAGCCCGGACACCATTTAGGCGCCTCCTTTGTGGTCAGTTCAGCTATCGTTGCCATATTATCACCTAAACATAAAATCCTAGCTGGTCGCTAAAATTACCGAGCGGATCTACGATTACTACAGGCGGATACACGACTTTTGGAAGTTGGTACGTCTGTGTACCGCCTTTTTTGCCGATATTAGCAACAGGTTCTTTTTCTTTTTTGAGATTAAAATCTGCGTTCATCTTATCACCTTACAATTGCCATTTTTCTTTAATTCTTTCAGTATAACTTAGACCTTCCCCAACATATTGTCTCAAATCCAAATGTACACATTCGTAGATAGCTCCTATATCTTGTAATTTAGCTCCCCAGTTATGTCTTACACATCCATCTTTGTTGCACATTACCAAGCCTCCACAATGCCGTGCTTGCTGAAAACAATCTCCTTTAGCTCGCCCGTCTTCAGCAACTCCTTGACTCCAGCACAAATATCCTGCGGGGAGAACGGTCTTCCATCGTATTTGAGTATCTTGTGATCGACATCTAATCCAGTCTTTTCCTTTATCAGGCCCGTGAGTTGCCCGGTCTTGTTGTTTTCAATCACAACAGTCGCATTTGCATTGTTTATCACGTTTGCAATTGCCTTATCATGAAATGGACTCATGTAAACGACCTGTAGATAGTTTACTTTTATTCCTTCCTTAGCAAGCAGTTTCATAGCTTCTTTGATAGGACCCTTTGTCGAACCCCATGCAATTATTGTTATCTCCGCATTCTCCGGCCCCTGGAGTTTCGGTTCTTCCAATTCTTTTACCAGAGGATCAAATTTCCTGAACCTCTTATTATGCATCATTACGCGTACTTCTTCTTCTTCGCGCTCATGGCCTTCCTCATCATGTTCGTAGCTTGTTGCTACGTGCATTCCATTCTTCTGTGACGGGATTGCACGAGGCGAAATTCCGCTTTCCGTTATTTTATATCTCTTGTAATCTTTTGCGTTTTCCATATCCGCGTCGGTCAGCAGCTGTCCACGCTCGATCTTTACGTTGCTTCTGTCAAACTCCCTTACTGTCCAGTAGCTTTCACCAAGGAATTTATCAGTAAGCACAACGACGGGTATCTGATATCGTTCAGCAATATTGAATGCGTCAATAGTAAGATAGAAACATTCCTCAGGATCGCCAGGTGCAATTATAACGCGAGGGAATTCGTCCGTCGACGCATGCAGCATGAATCTTAAGTCAGCTTGTCCAGAGTGTGTTGCCATTCCAGTTCCAGGACCGGGTCTCTGTGCCTCTATTACAACTAACGGAACTTCCGTTATTGCTGCAAGACCAAACCCTTCCGTCATGAGTGCAAATCCGCCGCCGCTTGTGCCACATGCCGATCTCACGCCAGCGAAACTGGCGCCTATTGCCATATTTATCGCGGCTATCTCATCTTCCGTATGCTTGACAACAATATTGTACGACCTTTCAAGCGACGCCATGTTACTTAGTATAGACGAAGCCGGCGTCATCGGATATGCAGCATAGAACTTGCAACCAGCCTGCACTGCTCCAGCAGTTATTGACTCGTTGCCTGAGAGAAACATATTATTCTCTCTCTTTTGTTTTTCTAATTTGAACGCAAAATCATCAGGGAAATTACTCTTCAAGTAGTCGTAGCCCGCTTTCCCAGCATGTATGTTCGCATCAGCTATTGCGGTGCCTTTCTTGACCCCAAAATTATCCATTATTACAGTATTGAAAAGTTCCATGTCAAAATTCAGGAGTGCCATAGTTGCGCCTAATGCAACCGTGTTTCTCATTATTTTTCCGCCGTTCTCATTTGCAATCTTGTAAAGAGGTATCGGGTAGAGTTTTACAGGTCTCTCGAAATCCGACTGCGATACTTTGACGTAGTCGCCGTCGTAAATGACGCCAGCGTTGCTGCTAAGCCTGTGCTTATGCTTGTCTATTGTGTCCTTGTTCATAGCAATAAGCAAATCCGTCTCCTTTGTGTGCGAAAAAACTTCTTCATCCGAGACGCAAACGTCTAGGTTATTATGGCCGCCTCTTATCAGTGAAGGGTACTCGGCTGTTGCGAAAACTTGCAGTCCGCCACGAAGACACGACTTGGCAAACATCTGTAGTCCCGCGTTTAGGATACCGTCTCCGGCCTCGCCGCCGATTTTCCATGAGAATCTGTTTACTATTTTGTTCATTGTATCACAAAGTAAGAATGTGTATATTGTAAACTGACTACTTAAATGCTTTTCCGTTTTATTTTAAATACTTTATTCATACGTTATAATGTACTATTGGTGTCTATATGGGTTACGTACGTTATAAACTTCCTGACAAGACGCATCACATTCTGAAGACGGTATGCGAGAAGCTTGACATGAAAGAATCAGAAGTATCACGCATAGCGTTGATGGAGTATCTGAAATCGCTGGGAGTGCTCTCGGAAAAGTTTAAGAAGCATAACCTGATAAGAAGGTAATGAAAAAGGTTTTATTCAGCAATGATTTCCTGGATCAGCTAAAAGGTGGTAAGAAACTATTTTCTGACATAGTCCTGCAATACGTGGATATAGCCGATGCAAATTTTAATGAAATAACATTCAAGAACTCCAAGCTCTTTTTCGCTACTTTTAGGAACTGTAGTTTCAAAAACGCAAAATTCGTGAATTGTGAAATAATTTATGGGAATTTCTACGGCGGGGATCTCGAAAATACGATATTTGATAATTGCGTAATCGATTTGACGCTTTTCGATAAAATTTTATGCAAAAACATGAAAGTTACAAAATCAAAACTTATATGGTCTGCCATATTTGGATCGGCAGCAAGTGAAATAGATACTTCATCCTCCAGCCTGTTAAAATTTTTTACTGACATTTCGCAAGTCACAGAAAAGGATTTGGAAGAAGCAATGAACCGAATGGGTCCACTCGTAGAATCTCTGGACATTTCTATCAAACATAAAATAAAACAGGAAATGGAACAAGACGCCCAGAGTCTTGGAGTGAACATGCCAAAAGGAACGGAAACACATGGATATTCAGCAGGTACAAAAAATTATTCTCATCCGGATCTGGTCTATGGTATGCAAAATTTTAGCAACATGATAATAGACGCGTACAACACGGCAAATCCATACAAAGGTAAAAAATCAGCCTACGAAAAGAAAGACGGATACAAAAATTAAACTTCAATCATCTTGCCGCGTGCCCCGACGCAAACTACTTTCGTCTTTCCTATTTGTTCTTCGAAGCCTTCCATCTCGTGTATGTGACCACATATATGCACGTCAGGCTTGAACTGGTATATGGCGTGAGTCACCGCAGCGCTTCCCGGGAACGAGAATTTTTCTACCTTGCTTCCGCTCGGGTGCACGTGAGTAACCATCACTTTCTTTTTTGCTTTCTGGATGTACTTGAAACCCATGGCAAGATAGTAGTGCATCTGCTCCTCGCTCATGAAATTTATTCCGATATTAGCGCCGCCACATCCAAAAAATCCGACGTCGCCTACCATGAAAGAATAACCCTGCAGGTTTGTGATTTTGTATTTCTCAACAAGAAATTCATCAGTTCCAGGAGATTCGTGATTACCCATTACAAATGCGACCTTTTTGTTTTTCTTGAGGAATGGGCCTATCATACCATTTGGCGTCTCGTCGAAGTCGCTTATATCGCCAGCTATGATAACCAAGTCAGCGCCGTCTTTTTGTGCATCATTAGCAAGCTTTTTGACGGCTTCTTCGTTACCGTGGATATCGCTTGTAGCTAGTATCTTCATAAGCATCACAATCGTAATTGTCTTCTTAAAGCTTTATAGAACTCACGTAAAAATTAAAAAACTTTTTCTCCCTTCTCGTCGTAGATGTGAATTATCAGAACAGGGCAAACTTCTGCTGCTGCCTTCATCTCAGGCAGATCAGCCTCGTCAATTTCCATCTCAAAAAGGTTTGTTTCTGGATTCTTTTCCGAGCCTTTAAGGTTCGCGCGCCCATCAGCTGCATCAAGCTCCCAGTATTTCGCATTGACGCCGACACATGCCGCAGCAGAGATGCATCCATCACGGTCGTATGTGACTTTGTACTTCATGAGTAGAATTTGTAGGAAAAGTATAAAGAGCTAACGAACCTGCAAAAATAATATTTTTATTTTGACTGGAAGCTACTTTTCTTTTTCTAAAAGAAAAGGAGTTTAATGTACGCTCTT
>DATDXH010000065.1:0-6798 GCA_035289405.1 archaeon
TTAATTCTTATGAAAATCATCTCGGGTAAAGTAATCAAGGGCGCTAGACGGGGCAAGAAATTAGGCTTCCCAACTGCAAACCTTCGTTTTAGCGGAAGACTTAGCGGCATCTATGCCGTATACATTTACATCGACGGCAAAAAATACGGAGGCGCCGCGAACATCGGCTACGCGCCCACGTTCGGCCCGAGAGGGAAACTGCTTGAGGTGTTCATTTTTCGTTTCAACAAAAATATTGTGGGAAAAAAGATAGATGTTGAGATTGTCAAGAAGCTAAGAGATGAGAAGAAGTTCGATTCTGTAAGTGCGTTGGTAAAACAGATAAGGAAAGACGTCAAGAAAGCCAAAATTCTATTGAATTAAAGAAAAGTTGCTTCTTTGATAATTTGAAACGGCATATCTATTTGATTAAGCATATGCGCCACAGCGCCCAGACACCAATCATATGGATTTTCTTCATCATAGGAACCACCTACCAAATCTATTGGTGGTTTAAATGCTATTAAAAAATTTAGTACGTTATCCAGCGGAGTCCATATACATGGCACAGTAATGCCCTTCGGTATTGCTGTATTTGCGCGGGTTTATAAATTGACCACCAGTCACAGACTGGTGGTATTCATTTTGAAAAACGTTGACAGGGGCATCTCCTTCCTTCCAACGCCTTGATTCTTCACATAGTTTCTGATTATCGTTGGATCACGTCCTACTGAGTCGCCATAAGCTTGTCCGCCCCACAACCCAGATCCCCAGAAATACTTGCGTTTTATTTCTGGAAATTCTTGAAGTATTTTCTTTCCTGATGTCCCTTTGAAAGCTTTGTTTATGTCACAGAGCCTTTGCGTGTGCAGGATCATGATGTCCATATGCACGTGATCTCCGTCGAATCCGATTTCTTTTATCGTGATCCTATGCAGCGCTGCCACCTCGAAAAATATTTCCTGGCAGCGCTGTTTGACTTCCGATATGTCAAAGACCTTGTGGCAGTACTTGACCTTGTAGCTTACATGTATCTCCAGCCGTGTAACGCTAGAGCTACCCCTATGAAATTCTTCCATGAAATCACCTTTTTATGTTTAGAAAAAGAACATAGCTTTGGCTAATGGAAACAGCCATGTTCTTTTGCAGCCTTGCAGCTGCTTTTATTATTTTGTCTGGCTAGAGAAATAACCCTGTAAAACGAAGGGGCTGAACCCCTCACCAGTCACGCTTCGCTAGACTGGTGGAAATGGACATTTATACTTTATTATTCATGATAAATACATGGCAATTCCATGCCCACCAACGCAAGAGGACGCGAAGACAGAAGAGGCAATAAGACGGTACAAAGAAATCGGAACAGGTATGGGTCATGTGAACAGTATACTTCATCTAGTACCTGCAGATAATTATCCAAAATTAGTGGAGGAATGGGCAGAAGCTGAAAAAATTTATGTAGGGCTTGGCTACAGACCTGTTGCACTTCATGACTTCGTTATGGCAGGGGGTTACGGAGTGGATATAGATTATTTGTTGCGAAGAAAACGCGGCAGAAGTGAACCTGTTTTTTTTCATGCTGCGTTGCATCTTGCCACAGTAAAAAGGCGAACAGAATCAGAAATTAGAGCTTAGTTCTTATAGATAACCAACTTAAAATTTATAAGCAAAAAATCAGATCAGTATCTTCGTCTCTGCCCGAATCCTCTTCGCGGCGGGCCTCTGCTCCCGCCATAGCTTCTGCGGAAACCGCCCTCTCTGCGCTGGTAAAGCGGTATTGAGTCCAGCTTCATTCCATCTGTGCTGCCTTTCTCAATATCAAAGCGGCCTGCTATCTTTCTGAATGATTCGTGGTCTTGTTTAGCTAAAAGCGAGATTGCTTTTCCTTCTTTTCCAATGCGGGCCGTCCGTCCTATCCTGTGCGTGTATTCGTCAACAGTTTTTGGCACGTCAAAATTGAAAACGTGAGTTACATTCTTTATGTCCAGCCCGCGTGCTGCTACGTCGGTTGCTACAAGAACATGCACTCTGCCCTCGTGAAAGCCTTCCAAGACCCTCATGCGTTTGCTCTGCACATGGCCGCCGTGTATGGCTTTTGCCTCGATACCCAGTCGCTGCAGATTGTCTGCAACTACATCTGTCGTGGACCTTGTGCCGCAAAATACTATTGCCAGGTCAGGTTTTTCCTTCTCTAAAATATGATGAACAAGGGAAATTTTGTATTCGCCCTTTATGTCGTAGTAGTATTGCTTCAACAAGTGTTTGGCGACATGCCTCTGCGCTGATATGCGCTCCGGCTGGTTCATGTATCTGTGAACTATGCGCATTACCTCGTCCGGTATTGTTGCCGAGAACATCATCGTTTGCCGCCTCTTTGGCAGGGCACGTATTATGTCCTCTATATCGTCTATGAATCCCATGTCAAGCATCCTGTCCGCCTCGTCCAGCACAAGTACTTTGACATTATTAAATGAAATTGTGCGACGTTCCATGTGGTCAAGTATGCGACCCGGGGTTCCGACAACCACATCGGCCCGCCTGAGAGAGGCAATTTGCGGCTCAATTGATACGCCGCCAAATACTTCTGTTATGTTGATTCTCTTGTACTTGGAGATCTTCCTGAATTCCTGAGAAATTTGATTGGCGAGTTCACGCGTTGGCGCCATGATAAGCGCCTGTATGCCCTTGTCGTGCTCTATGCTCTGTATTATTGGCACAGCGAACGCTAATGTTTTGCCCGAGCCAGTCATCGACTGCGCTATCAGGTCCTTGCCAGAAAGCGCTGTCGGGAGGGTTTTTTCCTGTATTTCCGTGGGATTTTCGAACTTCATGTCGCGTATAGCATCAAGTATTTTGGAGTCTATTTTCATTTCCTGAAATTTCATGTTATATTTTCACCTTTTGTTGGTGATTGAGAATCAGTTGTACTGGTCCCAACCATCGTTGATACTGAATATTCCCATCCTGAACAACGGCACTATCCGGTATGAAGAATTCACGCGCGGTGGATTCTCTTTATATTCAAATGCCACCGTCAGTAAACGATGGCCGTCCATGGTATCGTATATAGCTCTACAAGGAAATTATCTGATATTACATCCTTGTGAGCTATGTGTGAATTCAGTAAATTATATTCAATATCTTTACTGAATTCACCATAATTACCTGTCGCCTGTGTACTTAAAGTTGAAATGGTTTATCTTTTTATGTTTCATCTAACGTCGGGCATATTCGGCAATGCGGAGTTTGCCGCTTCGCTCGCAAAAAAGATAGCCAAGCCGGGCACGATCAACGATATAGCAATATACAACCATAGCAGTTCAGAAGGCGTATTCACATACGTTGCCGTCAACTCGGACAAAATACAGTCGCTTCTACAGGCAATAAACATGATAGACGTGCCGATAATAGCAATAAACGAGCTAAATGCCGCTGTAGGCGAGCAGATAATAGCCATAAGCGAGTTTGGCTTCGACCGTGGCTTTGTCATGCTCGAAAACATCTCCGAAGAGCAGATAAAACCCCTGATAAAGGGCACATGCATCGAGAAGTTTGTTGTCGTTAAGGATTCGAACGAACTTATTGAATCACTTAAAAAGCTTAAGGTGGAACGCCCCGTTTCCGATATGGTTGTTCCCATTGATAACTATTTTGACGTAAAAAGCGTAGGCACGGTCATACTTGGGATAATCAAAAGTGGCTCGGTCAAGAAGTATGACAAGGTGATTGTCGAGCCGCTTGGAAAAGAGGTGTCAATAAAAGGCATACAGTCGCAGGACAGGGACATTGAAACGGCAGACGCAGGCATGCGTGTCGGCCTCAACCTGAAAGGCATCGAAGCCGATGAACTGAAAAGAGGCTATGTAATAGGCGAGCCGAAAGACGCAAAGCGTCAATCACTCATAGAGAAATCAAAGACATTCAGCCTCAATTTCACAAAAAGCAGATATTCAAGGGAGCAGTTGAAGGAAAACGACCAGTTATTTTTGTCGTCAGGCCTTCAGGTAGTTGCAGCGCGCGTGAAATCAATCAGTCCGCTTGAGGTCGAGACAGAAAACCCGATAGCGTACGGCAGGGATACGAAATTTCTGATTGCATCGACAAAGCAGTCAATACCACGGATAATAGGACACGCAATTCTGGGTTAATTATTTTCTCTTCTTGTTTGCTTCTCTTGGTATGAGCACCGTTCCATCTACTGCTACTAAAGCTGGAACCCAGTGTTTATTTTCTGAACATAATGAGCCGTAAGTGGTGTATTGGTATGTATGCTGCATAATATTTAACGTATAATCAACAACAACTTCTGCTTCTGTCGGCACGTGCTGCGCAAGACTTTCAACAGGCCTGTCCGTTCGCTCTATGTAATGCACGCCAACCATCTTGTATTCGGTAGGTGCTTTTCCCGTTGACTGCATATATGAGTCTGCCGATACCGTCAGTATTCTTGACGTAGGAAATGGTTTCAGCTGTAGCTGCTTCTTTTTAGGCATCTGATGTTTATAACGCTCATGAATAAAAAACAATCGACTATTGATGTCCAATTACACCTGCATTTCGTAAACTTCACACGATTTGTATAGAAAGGATCAGCCCGCCTGTAATTCTCTCATGACTTCTTTGAGGCCTCTCTCGAAGCTCCTTGGCCTGACACCCAGTTCCTTTATCAACGGGTCTATGTCGGCGTAGCGGTCCTGCGCCATGCCCAGAACCACCGTTCGTGTTAGCGTGGGGTTCTTCTTTAATTTCATCAGTTTAGCCGCGACAAGTGCCAGCAATATTGGCACGTGTATTTTTCTTTTTTTGATACCCAAATTTTTCATTATCATGTCGACCATTGTGTTGAATGATATTGTTTCCCGGCTTGCCACGATGTATGTTTTCCCTATTGCCCTTTCATTGAGTGACTTGAAAATGGCAGCCACAACGTCGTCAACATGCACGGGCTGCCTCTTGTAGTGTCCGTCGCCTATTATTGGCACGAATATGCTTTTCTTGATTGTATTGACGAGCGTCAGGAAGCCACGGCCGTCAGTTCCGTAGATAAAGTCCGGCTTGAGAATTGTGACATCCAGTCCCGATTTAAGGAAGAGCTCATCGGCCAATGCCTTTGTCACGCCGTAATCGCTTTTATGTTCAGCAAGGGTCGCAACCGAGCTGACCACAATTATTCGTTTTACGCCGTTAGCCTTGCATGCCCGTATAAGGTTTTCAGCGCCCTTGACATGCACGCGATAATTTTCCTCATAATTGGACGCGCCGGGCGCTGCGGCCAGATGTATGACGGCAGAAATGTTCTTGGTTGCCCGTACGAGAGAGCCCGCGTTGGTCATATCACCTACAACCAGCTCACAACCTTCAAGGCCCCTGACTTCGTGCCTGACTAAACATCTAACGTTGCTTCTGGGTTCGAGGTGCCTGATCAGGTTACGCCCTACAAAACCGCTGGCGCCGGTGATAAGTATCATGTGTATCTATTCACGTAAAGAAATAAGACTTGCTGTTGTACCACTGAAAAGTAGGGTCTCTATATAAACGGGTTCGGCTTAAATCTCCACCGTTCAATTCTTCACAGGTGGTTGCATGGCAAAGGCAAAAAAGACAAAGAAGGCAAAGTCAGCAAAACACGGCAAGGGCGCGAAGGGCTTGTGCAAATGCGGCTCTGGCCTGATGTTTGACGAATGCTGCGGCAAGATGTAGGTAGCAGAGGCAAAGTCTGTATATACGACATAGTTCCGTATAAGTCAGAACCAGATACTGAAATGCCGACAAGTGATTGACGCTCTCTGAATGTCTTTCGTGCTTGGCGATATAATCAACACAAAACCAAGGTGACATCATGGCAAAGAAAAAGAAAGCAAGAAAGGCTGCTGCTCACGCTGCAAACGCTGACGACGCTTGATTATCTCAACGTCATGGTCAATGTCGCGCCGTTTTAATATTAACTAACCCTTTTCTTTGACAGCGAAAAGACGCCTTGCGTCATTTGCACAGAAAATCCCTACTGGAAAAGAAACATACAGTTGATTCTAGCATCGCATTTCAATTATCACATGTTTTAATTGTTTGTGTGCATAATCTTGTCATGGAGCTGTTGTGCCCGTTCTGCAAGAAGCCCGTCAAGAACGACTACGAAGCGACGGCAGGCTGCGAGAAGTGTGCAGACGACTGGCGCACGAACAAGCAGGTTGACCATCCTGTCGGATGACCATATCAGAAAAAATTGTTGGCCGCCTGTTTTTGGAAATATTTTAAAGAAGTAGAATAGTTATAATACCGCTTATTTCCTTGTAGAACTATAACACAAAAGCGTGTTTCCTCTGCTTATTCGTCATTTTCTTCCAGATTCTTTTCATCCTCTGATATCACGTCGGGCTCGCTTTTTGTAACAACTTCAACAGACATACCTGCACCTTCAGGGCTCTTGACTACGTTATACACAGTGCCGCACTTTTCGCAGCTCACCGGTCGAGGCTCCTTCTGAACGAGCCCGACTTTTATTCTGTTATCGCATTCGACGCATCTGAACGCGTTCTCTTCGGTATCAAAAGAATAATTATCCATGATAATAATTGCCATGAGATTTTATATATAGCTATGCAGTGCCGGTATTGGAAGTTTTACGCAGTTCGTATTGTTTTTCGCCTTCGTCGTTGATCTGGTAGCAACCGTCCCCTCGAATCTTGACAAGCCCGCCGTCGCGTAATCTGGACCTTATAGCGCTGCTGGCCAAGTGAAAGCGCTGTACAAGCTCGCCCAATGTTGTCAGGCGTCCGCCGTGCATGTATTCCAGCATACTATAAAGTTTGTCTTCGCCGATGT
>DATDXH010000066.1:0-5741 GCA_035289405.1 archaeon
GCTACGCTGAAGTAAATCTTGCAAAACCAGTATATCGCTTCTGTTATCATACTCTCTAACCTTCGGACGCATCTTTTTTAAGTTCGCTACGCTTGTGGGCCGAAAGGAAATCGTCTTGTTCTTCTCGAATTGCCCCTCTTACCCCTTGGTTTTTTCCAGGTATCCACAAACTGCACATATCAAAAATCCTAGCACAAAAATTATTTGCAGTATCTCGTACATTCTAGCCGTTAAAAACATGAAATCAACTGTTGACGCAGAAACAAGCCGCGTATATGTCATCTGGAAGTATGTTGCTATCAGCGTGAATATGAGGAACAACACTGCAGAAGCGTACCACTGTTTCTTGTTCATAGATATTCATTATAGGATGTCGAGATAAAGATTAAACTTTACTTATTTGACTAAATACTATGAAGAAAATTATATACACTAATCATGCCATAGTACGCAGAATAGAAAGAGATATAGAAGAAAAGACAATTGAGCTGGTAGTTGGACAACCTGATTACATTAAAACAACCTCGGAAGGCAAAAAGATAGCAATTAAAAATGTTGATAATAAAATTATGAGTGTAGTTTATATAGAAAAGGATACGCATATTAAAGTAATAACTGTATATTAGTTTGGGTGTAAATTATGAAAATGACGTATGACGAAGACGCTGATGCAGCATACATCTACGTAAAGGAAAAAATAGAAAAAGGAGAAGTCAAAAAGACCATTTCGCTTAATGAAAATATAATACTCGATTTTGACAAGAATGAAAAATTAATAGGCATAGAAATTCTTAATGCAAAAACCGTGATGCCGAAAACATCAATTTCTAAAAAACTGGCTTCTTAGAATTATCTCGCTAGGTTTACTTTTCCGCCTGTTTTCGTCGCTATTTCAGCCAATTCAATTTCTGCTACACGTGGCAGATATAGTCCGATGAACGATATATGTATTCCCTTTTCATTTGCCACTTTTATAACATCATATGGTGAACCGCCCATATTGTTCATTCCATCAGTCAGCACTGTGATTTTCTTGGATTTTTCAGTTCTGCCTATTAGATCTACAAGAGAAACATACAAAGGAGTTTGACCTGTTGGGTATTCATTTTTTATATTGGTTCCACATCGGCGAGCGGTTGAAGTAAAAGTATACTGTTTGGAGCCTCTTGGAAATTTGTAACTCTGAACTTCTCGCCACTTGTCTCCGCTCATTGACGAGGACTGGTCAAGTAAATATGAATCGCCCGGAAGCTGCGACAGGCCTCTTGAGATAACAGACTCGTTAGGAATTATACTAACCCTTCGATCCTTTCCTAACAACCTTATTGGCGTGCCTTCAGGCTGTGCACCTTTTTCACCCATTATTGTCTCTGAAATTTTGTCTCTAAATCCATTCATTCTGGTAAACTGAGCAACTCCGTGCGCTCTATTTTCACCTAGCTGTAGATTATCCTCTATTGACCCTCTGAAATCTGCATAACCTTCAAGGATAAAGTCTGTGTTAGCTGGCAATGACTTTAGATAAGCCCTGACGTCTCGTTTGTCGTTATCATAAAGTGTCCAGCTATTAGTCAGAAAATAAACCATAAGATTTTTTTCATCATAGGCATTTCTCAAATGATTTCTAGGCGCAGGAGCCAGTAGAGGTTTTGGATACGCCCTCCCTGGCCGTGCCTCAGGTGTTGGAGCCGGTGCCGTATTTCCTGTAACTTCGCATAAGTATGATCCTTGCCCATAACTGTTCTGTGCAATTGTATTTTGGTCAAGCGCAACTGCAGTTGATGCCATGCCCAATGCTGCGATTAAGTTTTTCATTTTCGACATAATACCACATCTATTTTTTAGGTGCTTGAGGCGCTGTAATAGATCTTACATAGTCTACATACGACGGATAAACCATCGTGTGAAAATGAGGTTGAAGTCTTTCTCTTGTTGCTTCTAGATACCCGTTTCTGTCGAGACTGGATAAAACACCACTGGCCCATTTTATCCCTGCGCCGCACATACTGTTTGTAGAAATATCAATGTTTGCACCGGTAGGATGCGTGCCTTTTTTGCTTGCATTTAGATTAAATAATCCCAGGAATTTTTGATCTTCTGAAGTTCTTACAAGTGACGTCACCTTAAATGGTTTTGGACATTTTTGTGAATATTGTTCAGAAAAACGTCTAAGAAACAAAAGTGTGTAAGGTCTTACATAATCCCTGCTGACACGCGGGTCGTTTCTGGAATGCGTCTTTACTTCTGTCAGGTCATTGTCTAGGTAATATCCTTTACCACGTGCCGGAACTTTTACAAGATATTCGCCTTTAATCATCTTGTATAATTCCTCATTGTCTTTGATCTTTGAAAGTCCGTAAAATTTAGCAGCATCATTTTGTTCTCTCATGGATGTAGAAGAGCCTCTGAGTGACCCACGGTCTCTTTCAGTAGGTTTAGTTGGTTTTTGTGCAGGTGGAGCACGTTGACTATACTCGACATCCACAGGATTATACGTAGTGCCCGCCGAATACGTAGGCGCAGCTAATAGAAGAGCAGCAACTCCCATAGCCGCTGCATTCCTTGCGAATTTGCTCATGTAGTTCATAATTATTACCTCTGCGATTCCAAATATTCTCTTGTAGCCGCTTCTATTCGGGCTTCGCTGGCCGCTAAAGCTAATGCAATTTTCAACGGGTTAACTTCCTCTCTTTGAAGCTACTCTCTATCTAGCCTTTCTTGTCGATCTAAGTAGGCATTCCTTCGTCTTTCTTCTCTATCTAAGTAGTCACTCATTCGTCTTCCCTCTCTCTCTGCGTAAGCTCTTGCTCGTGGTGACAGTTCTCCTACATACTCCACGTCTCTGGTGAAGTCTGCAAATGATTCTCCAGCACCCGTTATCCTGTCAGTCGACCATTCTATGAAACTCATCTAACCACCTTCTATCTATTATGCCCTCCCGAGTATATATAGTTTTTCACTACTTAAAGGTAACATATTGCGTATAAGCCATTAGGAGCCAAAAAACGACATCTCTTCCTGTGTCAATGCAGGTAGGTCAGAAACTGCCATATTTTCCTCTACCTGCTGCTCTGTTTTCGCCCCCGGTATCACTGTCGTTACGCAGTCGAAGTTTAGCACATATTTCAGCGCTACCTGAGCCGACGTGAGTCTTGGAAATCGCTCCCTTATCTCTTTTGCCAGCTCTGTTATGCCCTCTTTGTAATCCTCGGGCATCGCCTGTCTTATGTCACCTTGTTCGAACGTACTTTTTGCGTTATATTTGCCTGTCAGCATGCCGTTTGCCAGAGGCTCGCGCACGATTACCGCAATTCCTCTACGTTTGGCTGTTTCCATTATCTCATAGTTGCGCGGGTCTATGATGTTGAACACACATTGTATGGTGTCTACGTGATCCAGCGCCGCTATACCTTCCTCAAGCGTGAAAACCGAAATTCCTACGTGCCTGATTTTCCCTTCTTCTTGCAATTTTCTAAGAGATTTGAATACTTCCCCCTCTTTTATCATTGCAAGTGTCGGGTTGTGAAGTTGATAAACATCAATATAGTTAGTCCTGAGACGTTTGAGAGACTGCTCTATGGCAAATCGTATATATTCTTCAGTAAAATTCATCATCCCGAAACCGCCGTAGAAATAAGAACCGCCGACCTTTGTGGCTATCATAACACTATTGCGCACTTTTTGCAATGCCAAGCCAAGAAGCTCCTCGCTGTGCCCGTGGCCATAGACATCTGCTGTATCAAATAAGGTGCATCCCATGGCGATCGCTTTTTTTATTGCCTTGAGGCTCTCCGTATCGTCCGTCGGCCCGTAGCTGTTCCCAAAGCGGTTGCCGCCTATCGCCCAGCACCCCATCCCAACTTCTGACACTTGGAGCTGTGTAGCGCCTAGCTGCCTGTACTTCATTCGTATCCGTTGGTGTATAAATTTTTAAAGGGTCTTGAGCCTGAAAATTATATTGTACAGTATTATGACCTTCTCGTTCAATATGGACTGATTGAATATAGAGTATCAGAAAATCAAACAGATATGCGGCCCATCCTAATATGGAAAATGGTATAATTCCTTTTTGCCACATTTCCTTTGGCAGATCAGCCGCATGTTTGTGAGCATATTTGACGTGCTCTAGTCGTGATTTGGACATCCAAGAACTTTAGCAGAAAAGTATAAAAATGCAAATTAAAAGACTTCAATAAAATTATGATAATGCGACTAAAAATTGATTCCACAATGGCGCTGAACGACGGCAACAAAATGCCCGTTTTAGGCCTTGGCACATGGAAGGCGAAGGGAAAGGACGTAGAAAATGCCGTTCTGGACGCGTTGAAAGCGGGTTATCGGCTTATAGACACAGCCTACATGTACGGAAACGAAAAAGAAATCGGTGCGGCAGTAAAGAAAAGCGGTGTCGGGCGGAAAGAAATTTTCATAACCACAAAAATATGGGAAATTCAGCATGCCAATCCGGAAGCCGCTATAGAAGGCGCCCTGAAAGCGCTGGGCGTGGATTATATTGACCTGTATTTGATACACTGGCCCGAGGAAGAAAGGCTCCAGACATGGAAAATGTTCGAAAAATTCAAAAAGCAGGGCTTGTGCAAATCTATTGGAGTAAGCAACTTCACGATAAGCCACCTGAAAGAACTCATGAAGTCAATGACCGTGCCGGCTGTCAACCAGGTGGAATTCAATCCCTTTCTCTATCAGAAGGAACTGCTGGATTTCTGCACCTCAAAAAATATAGTGCTTGAAGCGTACAGCCCGCTATCTCATGGCAAAAGCCTGAAAGATTCAAATCTTGCCGCGATAGCAAAAAAATACAAGAAATCTCCTGCCCAGATAATGCTGCGATGGGCGCTGCAACACGGTACTGTGCCGATACCCAAATCCGTGCATAAGGAGCGAATAGAGGAAAATGTAAATGTATTTGATTTCGTGATATCCGATGCTGATATGAAATTGCTCAATGCACTAAACAGAAATTTTCGCACATGCTGGGACCCGACCAATGTGCCTTGATTGAAACAACGCAATTGATTAATTCTTAAATATATCCGGCAACTTTATCACATGGTATTCTGCATCGTCGGGCTTATTATATTCGGGATATTGGGCTTGTTTTCCGCGAAATACAGGCGCTATTTCCGTGAATCCCTTCACTGCATGCGCCGGCAACTTCTGCTCAAGCCTTGCGACACGCAATTTGATAATGAAATGAAGGCAAAAATATCGGCAGGGGTGAGCAAGGTCAGCACGGGCATGGCAAGGTTTGTTTTTCGTAAGTTTGTACTGCTTTCGTGGATTCTCCTTGTCCTAATGATAGCCAGCGTCATCATGGTCATGTTCGGCGTTTATAATTATGTGGCTTACGGGAACTGCAACGGGCCGTTTTCAAGCGACTTTTGCGTATTCGGGGTACTAGACGGCTCCTTTGATGAAAAAGTAGCGAAGATAAAACCAATAAGCATGGATGACGACCCTACCCTTGGCGATTTCAACGCTTCAAATGTGCATATTATCGAGGTCGGATGCTTCTCCTGCCCCTACACAAAAGACGCCGAACAGTTCCGTGGCCAGTTGCTTGAGAAGTACGGCGGAAACGTAAGCTTTACGTTCCGCAGCATGCCTCTGCCCCAGCATGAACTGAGCTTTGAACGGGCTGAAGCCGCTGATTGTGCACTGGAACAGGGAAAGTATTGGGAATATCACGATCTGCTTTTCCAGAATCAGGCAAACATGAC
>DATDXH010000067.1:0-12191 GCA_035289405.1 archaeon
ATAGTAACAACAGTTCATGGAACAGATATACATACAATAGGCCAGAGAAGGGAATTCAAAGATATTGTCAGATTCAGCCTGAAAAGCAGCGATGGTATAACTTCAGTTTGCAAATATTTAGGCGACCAGATAAGAAGGAAATTTGACATAGAAAATGATATCAAAGTCATATACAATTATGTAAATATTGAACGGTTCAGAAAGATTGAGAATCCTTTGCTAAGGAAAAGGCTAGGCGAAGACAAAAAAATATTGCTTCATGCGTCGAATTTCAGGGCAATTAAAAACGTAGACGCTATTATTGACGCTTTCAGGAAAATTAGAAAAGATGTCCCGTCAAGACTTGTATTAGTTGGTGACGGGCCGGAAAGACAAAGAATTAAGAGAAAGGTTGCTCGGTACAAGCTCAATAAAGAAGTATTATTCCTAGGTGCCAGAAAGGACATAGAAAAATTCTACTCTGTGTCAGACCTTTTCCTAATGGCGTCGATCAGAGAGGGCTGTCCTTTGTCCATTCTTGAATCTATGTCAAGTTCACTTCCTGTTGTTTCGACAAAGGTCGGTGGGATTCCTGAAGTGGTGCAAGACGACAAGACGGGGTATCTTACAAAAACCGGCGATGTCGAAAACATGGCTGATAAAATAACCGATCTTCTAAACGATGATAAAAAAAGAGAAAAAATGGGTAAGGCGGCAAGAAATCGTGTAGTCAAGAATTTTACCGCAGAGAAAATAATACCACAATACGAAAGTTATTACAGGAAGCTGCTTATCAGTTAAGATCGCAGCACGTGGTTTTACTCTTTTGTTTAAATGATTATTTTATGAGACAAACCCGTTAAACTGAACTTGAACTTCGCTATACGTCGGGCCCATAAATTTAATTCAACTTATAAAGACTGTGATTGATAAATCTCATTACAGGAAGTTACTGAAATGAAAAATATAGAAATAAAGGCATTCAGCAATCCGGACGAGGTCAGGACATTCGAAAAGGGAAGAGTCGAACTTATAAAAATTGGAGATTCAACTGTAGGTCGTCTTACTCTGCAGCCTGGATGGAAATGGTCCGAGCATGTCAAGCCGATAGCAAAGACAGATAGCTGCCAGGCGCCGCATTTTCAGTATCACATATCAGGGACAATGCATGTACTGATGGACGACGGTACCGAAAAAGATGTAAAAGAAGGCGAGGTCTCAATGCTCGCAGCTGGTCACGACGCATGGGTAATTGGAAACGAGCCAGTAGTAGTTGTGGATTTTCAGGGACTTGTAGATTACGCAAAAACTATCAAGAAACAATAAATCCTATTTTTATAGCTCTACAAGGAATCAATCTGGATACGAGCGAGAATCTTTGATTCTGCTCGTACAGAAAGAACGAAGTTCTTTCTTGTATTATTTCCTTGTGAGCTATATGTGAACCCAGAAAACATGTCCAGATTCTTTTCTGGGTTAACTATATGTTAACATATTTTATTCATGTCTAGAATTAGGATCATAGCAGTCCTATTCTGAACTCGTCGGCTGTAAGGCGTGGTCCCATACGTATCGTTTACTTCTGATTCAAATCTATCCGATATATATCGGATAATTTATATTTTCCGCTATCCGATACACTTAAATAGACCGTCGTGTAATAAATTATACATGATAAATAGTAAATTATATGAGAAACTTGTAAAAAAGAAAAAAGAATTAGACAAACTAAGGCCGTTCCCGAAAGCGGCGCTACAGGAACTGAAAAAGCAACTGGAAATCGAATTGACTTATAACAGCAATGCCATAGAAGGCAATTCGCTGACATTGCAGGAAACTCGTCTTGTATTAGAGCACGGAATAACCATAAAAGGCAAGAGTCTCAAGGATCACTTCGAAGCTATCAATCATAAGGAAGCTATTTTGTTTGTCGAAGATTCGCTGAAAGAGAAGATAGGCGAGGATCTGATAAAAAAACTTAACGGGCTTGTGTTGGACAAGATATACGAAAACGAAAGGGGGCGCTACAGAACTTCCAATGTAAGGATATTTGGAGCCATAAAATCTCCGCCCCAAGCAGAAAAAGTTCCAAGGCTCATGAGTAATTTCATTGAATACATAACAAAAAATCCAGAAAATTTCAATATAATAGAAATGGCTGCTGTTATGCATTATAGGTTTGTAGAAATACACCCTTTTTCAGACGGCAATGGAAGGACAGCAAGGCTTCTCATGAATCTTTTCCTTATGAAACATGGTTATCCAATAACCATAGTTTTGAAAAATGACAGAAAAAAATACTACGAGACGTTAAAAGAAGCGGATAAAGGAAATATCAAACCGTTCATAGATTTTATCGGCTACTGCATCAACAGAAGCCTTGACATCTACTTGTCCGCATTCAAGAAAGGTATGGAGTATATCAACATCAAAGAAGCCGCAAAAGGAACACCGTATACTCAGGAATATTTGAGCCTGTTAGCAAGAAAAGGCAGGCTCGATGCAATAAAACTTGGCAGAAACTGGGTTGTAACAAAGAAAACAGTTGAAAACTACACAAAAAACGTCAAAGAGAGGAAAGCAAAATAAATTATATATAGATTGCCAAGCATCTTGTATGTAACAGTCCTATTCTGAACTCGTCGAATGCAAAGCGTGTGCCCATACGTCCATGAGTTTGATTTAGTGGCAGCAAAATCAATTTAACTTATCAAGTAAAGATATTCTAATGCGAAGATCCAATGATGCAATAGTACAGCTTTCTCGAAGCCTTACAGATATGAAAAAAGGCAGAATCAAAAAGACGAAATTCGCGCCTCTTGACATCAAACCATCTGAGAAGTGTTACTTGTGCAAGAAGAAAGCAAAGTTGTGCAAGTGTATTGATTGCAAATTCTGTGGAACGTTGCTGAAGAAAAATGAATTTTGTAAATATTGCAAAGGAAAAAACAAAGTCATTTTAATTATAACAAACGCAGAACTGAACGCGTTGGAAGACCTAAGCCTAGTAGATCTGAAAGCAATGTTAAAAGAGAACAGGGAGAAAGAAGTCGAAGTCTGGCAGAATAGGTGCAAGGCTGTATGGCACAGGCTTGTAAGGAAAATCGACAAGGCGTAACCTATTTAAGTAAGAAAGTAAAATAATCTTACAGGTGATATAATGACTAAAGATGTACAGATGACAACAGCTTCGGAAAAAGGCCAGGTTGTTATACCGCAAGAAATTAGAGATGAGTTAGGTATAGAATCAGGCACGAAATTCGCAGTCTATGGCAAAGGTGACACAATTATCTTCAAGCGTGTAGAGATGCCGACTGTCAAGGACTTTGAAAAGCTTGCTGCCTTTGGCAGGAAGTTTGCAAAAAAGAAGGGCATAAAGGAAAAAGACGTGCTTAAGGATGACTAGAGTAGTGGCGGATACAAATATAATCATTTCTGCGATTTTCTGGAGCGGCAAGCCCTACCAGGTTGTTGTGAATGGCCTGAAAGGAGATTACCAGCTTGTCACATCTCCAGAAATAGTTGACGAAGTCTTGAGCAAATTGCGGAATAAATTCCAGTTGCCGGAAGACAAGATAGAGGAGCAGGCGAACATATTGATATCATTGTTTCATCTCGTAATGCCCACAACAAGAGTGGACGTAGTTCGTGACAAAAGCGACAACAAGATAATCGAATGTGCAGTCGACGGAGAAGCGAACTATATTGTAACAGGCGACCCAGATTTGCTTGAGCTAAAAGAGTTCATGAATATAAAAATACTGACTGCCGACCAGTTTCTTAAGCTATGATCGGTTTATGGGACAATCCGCCTAATCTTAACTTCAACTTCTCTATACGTCGGGCCTGCTTTAAAACGATAGTTTTAAATATCAATTGATAGATAAAAATAGCATATGATAGATAAAAATAGCAATTCTATTGTTCTGAATATGTTTTTCGACAATCCCACAAAGGAATTTCATGCACGGGAACTCTCTAGGAAAACAAATCTATCTATATTCGCTGTGCTAGAAGCAATAAAAAAACTTTCAAAAGAAGAACTTATTTCAGTTCATAAAAAGGGCAACATGAAAATTGTAAAGGCATTGCATTCTATCAAATTCTTAAGAGCAAAAAGAATCAGGAATCTTGAAAAAATATACATTTCTGGATTAGTTGACCAATTAAATGAAGCATATGACAAGCCGGAGGCAATTATCCTATTTGGTTCCTATAGCCGTGGAGATGATGTAGAAACTTCCGATGTCGATATTGCCATAATAACCAAAGACCATAAAAATCAGGCATTGGAAAAGTTTGAAAAACTATTATCAAGAAAAATCAGCCTGCACGAAATTGATCTTAAAAAGGTAAGCAAGGAATTCCATAATAATCTTATTAATGGAATTATCTTGGAAGGCGCTATATCGTGAAAAATTTCTCTGTTTTCATCGCTGATGGAAGTGTGAAGAAACAACAGCCAGACATCAACTTATCAGAATCTCTTGCAAAAGACTGCATGGAAAGGCTTCAAGATGCAAAGCTTTCCTTGAAGACAGGAAGAAAGCCAAAGTTCATTTATGAGAATGTATACGAAGCTCTGAGAGAAGCGGCAGATTCAATTCTATTCTTGGAAGGCTATAAATCATTCTCACACGAAGCTTCTATTTCATTTCTCCAGAAATTCAATGAACTATCGTCAAAAGAAATATCAGACTTCGACAGGATGAGAGCAAAGAGGAATGGGATGAAATACTATGGAAAATCATGCTCTGAAAAGGACGTAGAAGAAGCCATAAAATTTTCAGAAACTTTATTGAAGAAACTTCTTGAAATAAGAAAAAAGTCTGTCAAATAAGCTTATGGGACAATCCCGCTATTATGAACTTGAAGTTTATAACACGTCGGGCCCACTAGTCGACGAGTTTTATGTCGTAAGAGCTATTTTGAGATATTTCTTTTAGACAATTTTGGGATTGTTTTTCTTAGTAAGGCTATCTCACGGTTAAGCCGGATTATTTTGCCTTCATATCGCCTCTTTGCCGATTCGTAGTCAGACTTTCCCCAGTTACCAAGCTGGAAATACTTTTGCTGGGCTTCTCTCAACATGCGCTCGGTGACCTCTTTTTCCTGTTCAAGACCGCGAAGCTTCCTTACAGTCAGCTTTAGTTCCAGCTTTTTATAAATAAACCATAACAGTACGACAAGAATTGCTAAAGATAATAAAATGTAAATTATGTTGTCTTTGGCGAATTTCACTATATCGTAGCCAGATCTCTGAACCGCTCTCTGCTGGGCTTCTTCGCTTTGAATGTCTGAAAGTTTTTGGCTTGCTTGCTGCAGAAGTCTCTCTGAAGATTCGTATTGTTCGTTCCTGAATGCATGAACAGCTTCGTTGAATATGGTTCTCGGTTCTGACGTGTTTGTTCCGCTCATTTCCACGTTGTAAAGCTGCAGGTCAAATTCATCCGTTTGATTATTTACAGAGATAGCTTTGTCTTTTAGAGCAACAACGCTAAGGGCTACTTCTATAGAGCCTGAGTAATTGTATTTCTGGTAGAGCAAAGTTGCCTCTTTTAACGTATCATTGGCACGCTCAGTGCCAAAACCTAGTATTTGCATCTCGTCAACTGCAGTTCGTGCTTCGTTTATTGAACTTAATGCTTGTTCCATAGGGTTGCCAGCGGTCGCGAAGCCTGTTAATCTGATACCATTCATTGATGTAAATCCTGCAAATCCTATAATCAATATGAGTAAAAGCGGACCGATTTTGTACATGAAGGTCCTTGTCGCATGAGACACACGCTTTCCGATTTCCGGATCCCAGCCTTTCCTCGTGTCGTAAAAACCAAACCGTTTCACTGGGACGCTACGTTTGTGCGGCATCAGGTTCGTAAGTTTAGAAATGTTCATCGTTGACAATTTTAGCAACGACCAGATTTTTTCCTGGTACTTTATAGGTGTATTGAAAATGCCCCTTACAATACTGAATGCTTTATGCATTATTGACCTCTCGGCGGATGCCTGACGAAGCTTCGCTACCTCAGTCGCACGCAGGAGCTCTGATCTCTCTGATTTGAGGGCTGAGAAGTTCTTTTCATAAACTGTCTTGCTTATTGACCCTGTTTCGAAGTATTTTGTCTGAAGCTCCTTTATCGCATTTGTTATTCTTAACTCTTCATCTTGCAGCCCGACTATAGATGTTTGGAAGCCAATCAGGCTTACGCGCTTTGACATGTAACGTATTATATTTTTCTTAACCTTGGCCGTGCGGGTTTCATATTCGTATATACTCTTATGATACTCAGTTCTTCCAAGACTTTTTTTCACAAAATATTCATTTTTCAGGTTATCAATAAGTTCCCGCAGTGAAATTTCTTCACGGCGCAATGATATTAGACGCTTCCCTATCATGTAAAGTGTAAGCTTCCTGTAGCTGAGAAAGCTTGCATAAGTCAGTGCAATTGATGCCGCCAAGAACGCCCACCAGAAGTTCTGGACCGTCTTGATGTAATTAAGCTTTCCTCGCGTTTCCAGCGGATATGTCGACAATGCGGACCGAGCGCGGTCTATAGCCCTATCGTAATCTTCTCTCTGGAATGCGCTTAGCGCGAGCTGGTATAGCTTGTTTGTTTCCTCTATACGCAGTCCGTTGAAGTCAGCCTCGTTTATTTTTGTCTCTACCTGGTTTAGCAGGTCCTTAGCTTCCGAAAGCTTGCGCCGCGTTTCCTTTATCTTGATTACAAGTTCATTTGCACCCTCATAGTCTCCGTTGGCCAGGGCATTCTTTGCCTCGTCTATGTAGCTTGCAATCAGCTTGGATTCGATGCCCTGCGAATTCAGGTCATTAACTATTTTCAGCGCGTCGATCACGTTTTCCTTTGCGCTTGACTCGTTAATGCTATGAATTACAAAAGACATTGTTGCTGTTCTTTCTACTGGATTTGAAATGGAGGAAGTTACTGCTTTTGCCTTCGCTCTCAGCGTTAATGTATATTCCTTTGCTTCAATGTACGTTGGCGCCCTGATCTCCACAATAAACTGGTCTGTCTTATTAAATCCTATATCCATTTTTTCCGGACTGATTGAAACGAGAACTGAAGAGTAGCCATCAATAGTTAGTGTCGTATTAACAAGTTTTGTAAGACGATTTGGATTTGTCACATTGACGGCGAAGACTGCTGTCTCTTTCTTGCTTACTGCGATGAACGAAGGGTATTGTAGATTTATTGTAAATATATTGACCCCTGCGCCGCCGCCCCCACCTCCTGCCGGGCCTGGAACTGAGATTGTTTCTGTCTGTGTAACTGTTATTGGGGTGCCCACACCTACATTTTTACTATCGACATCTGTTGATCCTTCTGTACTGTTTGCGGTGGCATTTATAGTGAAAGTTCCGTTAGTGCCGCCAATTGTTGCTCTTATTGTGTTTGTTGCCTTTATTCCAGGCGACAACGTTCCTATATTCCTTGTTGTGTTTCCGCTTACAAGCATCCAGTTCTCCGGAAGCGTCCAGACAAGGTATACTCCTGTAGCATCTGACGTACCGAAGTTTGTCACCGAAGAAACCAGGTCAATAGTCTGCCCGAGCGTTGTGTTTGCGCTGTATGTATCTATGCTCGCGTCAACGACGGGACCTGCCAAGTTTTGGATATTTATCTGCATTGTAATATTTTCTGTTCCCACAACCGGGTTTCTTCTTACCTCAATGTAGACGGAATAGTTATACAACCCAACGCTCAGGTTTGTTGTGTTTGCTTCAAGTGATATTGTTGTAACATTTCCCCGAGGCACTGGAATCATGAATGTCGTATTGCTGGTGGTGTTTAGTGTGACACGACTGCTGACCGATGTCACAGTTATGGTAAAGTTAAGATTGTAGTCTGCTGTGTTGTTCAGAGTAAGGTTTCCAAGGAAACTATTGTTTGCGCGTTCGCTTAATGTAAAGGATTTTATCACGGGTATTGTAGTTATGTTTACAAACGTGTCGTCGTTAAAGACAGATAAATTTATTTCCTGCGTAGCGTTCATGTTGTCGCTAGTGTCTGTCGCGTTGAACTTGAAAGTCCAGTTTCCTTCTCCAAATGTTATGCTTGCGTTGTAGCCTGTTCCACCCGCGCCGGTCATCAGAAACGTTGTATAGCTCGATTCATTGAGAAGCCGATACTGAACAGTTACGTTCGAGATTCCCCTGCCATCGGTAGCATTGATGGTTAGATTTACAACGGCATTTGGATCAAGGAGAGCTGTCGTGTTAGGCACGTATGTGGTATTTTCCAGCCGCGGTACGGTTGTGTCATTTATGGTGCCTGAAACTATTGACGTTCTCGTCACATTAGCCACTTTATCAAACATGTAGAACCTGCAGCCTACTGTGCCTAGCGTTGCGTTTGGGGCGAACGTAAAATTCAGGTCTCCCGACGTGCCGTTGAATGTTATATTTGTTGAATTCACAAACGAGCCCGATATATTGTATTCTACAAATCCGTAATCCAGACGGATGTTATCAGTCCATGACGAGAAGCATGTTATATTTGCTCCCGAGAGGACGCCTATCGTGCCATTTTGGGGCGCTGTCATATCGACAAAGAAGAATATCAGCGAAGTGTTGCCTGTGTTACGATTTCCAGACGTGTCATTAGCGCGGAATGAGATGTTGTGAATGCCTTCGGCAAGCGTTACCGTGGTGTTCCACTGTGTCCCTGAATGGTTAAGCAGGTTTTGGTAGCTTGTTGCATTAAGCAAGTATTGGGCTATCGAAAGGACTTCGTCCGTGGTGACGTTGAGGGTTATTGACGACGTGTTGAAGTACGTTCCGTTTATCGGAGATCGAACTGTTATTACTGGCGCCGTTGTGTCGTTGAGTGTTGTATCTACAGTGAAGCTTCTTGTTGCATTGTCAAGGTTGCCTACAGTATCGTTGAAGTAAAAGGTCAGCGTATGCGCGCCATTTGTCAAATTAACGATGGCCGATGTGAATAGCGTTGATGACAACTTGGTCATTGTCGTGTTGCTGCTGCAAACATCTAGGCAATAGGACGCATTATCGCCAGCTTCATTCAGGACTATTTCAGCTGTTGTGCTGTTCTGCGAGAGTGTTGTGTTTGCAGGGCTGCTGACTGTAGCAGAGGCTGGTGTTGAATCGGTTGTGTAAGTGCCCGAGCGCGAATTTGCCGTGGCGCTTTCGTTCAACGAGTCGAAGATAAACGCATACCACGTGTGCTCTGTGTTGTCGCTTTCTACGCTAAACGTACAGGATGCATTTTCTGTTGCATTAGCTGAACAATAAGTTGACGCACATCCGCTTGAATTGGCAGAGTTGGAGCTGCAGACCCATAAAGTTATAGTTTGCGAGTTTGAATCTATAGAAACTGTAGAGACATTAAGCAACGAGCCGCCTTTTATTGTTGTCCCGTTATCAGTTGCTGACGTGAAGGTAGGCAGGCTGTTTATTGTTACTGTTTTGCTTACTGTGGTTTGCTGGTTTCCTGCGTCGTCTGTTGAATTGTATCGCAAATAATATGTCCCGCGTGAATTAAACTGGACTTTTCCTCCGGCGTCTATGATCGTGTTCGGTGCGCATGTGTTTGCAGTGTCTACACAGTATAAGGTAGAAGGATCGCCATCTATGTTGTCATTTTCAGATATTGTGACGTTATAGCCTAATTGCTGGACCGCTGACGAAGCGTCATCAGTCGTGTTTGGCGCTGTGTAATCAAGTGTGAATGGCACTTCAAGATTTGTTGTTGAATTCTGTTCGTTGGCTAGCGAGTCTCGACAACTTACGTAAATTGTATAATTGGTCTGACTGATCGTGGTTGCTTGGCACAGCGCTTGCGTGCTTGTTATTGTGCAGTCATTTGACATCGATGAGTAGGCTAAATCGGATGTTGAAAATCTGCACTGCATACTAGCTTCGCCATTGACTGTTATGTTTGTTGTGCCGTCGTTTATTCTATCGAAATAAACGGCCGCTGCATCGTTGGATACGTTGGCGATAGTCGTTGTTGGTTGCGTAGAATCCGTCGTGTACGTCGTATTCAATGTAGTCGCGTAAGATTCCCCGTCGTATACGCTGCAGAAGACTGTGTTAGACAGGTCGGTTGCGGCTGTGACGAACGTACAGTTCAATGAGTAAGGCGGAGCTGTGTCCGTAGTTGATCCGCCGGTACAAAGAGTATTAGCAGCTGTTGGCGCGCTTGTTGAGGCGCAGTAGAAATTCACTGTATCGTTGTTCGGATCGTCAATCCCTGAACTGTTGATTGTAATGACATTGCCGCCCTTTATTGGATCAGGCGTGTCATTTATTGACACAAGCGTTGGCGTGCGGTTGACAAAGAACAAACGCGTCACAGATGAACCTGTATTTGCTATATCCGTGCAGTTGACGCTCCAGTTGTAGTAGCCATGAACTAGGCCTGGTATATTGAAAGAAGTCCCGGTATTATTTTGCATAGATGAATTTGTCTGGTTGACTGCATTATTTACAATCACAGAGCAGCCTATTGTTGCATTATTGTCAGTAACAGTGAAATTGACAGTCAAATTATTGAATGTGGTATTATAGCCATTCAAGAACCTGTCAAGAGTTACGTTTGGCGTTATATTATCGTACTTCACCGTCAGGGGGGCGTAATCGATTGAAAAGACAGCGTCTTGGTTGCCAGACCCAAACGTATAATTTGTCTCGTAGCGCACATTTATTATTCCGTTTGACACAAAGTTTGAGAAACTGCCGTTTACATGATACGTGGCATTGTCTTTATTGTTGGTTTCTGATATGGTGCCTATATTCACATACGCGCCAGACGACCAGTTATAGACCTGCACGTTCATCGTCCGTGCTGTGCCCTGCGCAAGCCCGCCGCCGCAAGTGCTCGGCGGCGTTATGTCACGGGAATTGCAGTAGCTTATATTGAATATTAGCTGTTGAATCTGGCTGGTATTCAGGCCGAGCGGCGTGATGTTATAGGTTATATTGATGAATGCGTTAAGGTCATCCGAGACGCCCGCTGTGTTATTCCTGCCCACGGAGAAATAAGCGTTGTCATCCGCCTGCATATTGGTGAAGTTGCCGTCTGTGTAGTTCGATCCCGCAGTCCAGTTAACTATTGTTCCGTTGTCAGGCGTCCCCAAGTCAGGGCTAGGATCGCCGAAATTTGGCGCGAACACGACAATTGCAAAAAGCAGGAAAATCGTGCTGCTTGCAACTATGAATGTTGTTTTCCCCTTCATTTTTTGACCACCCAGACGTTAAGATTGCTCAGCTTGTAGCCGTCTATTGAACCGGCCAGCTGCAGCTTCATGCAGTGCAGCTCTATGCTGTGCCAGTTATAGCCGCATCTCATAGCAAGCTCTCGGGTAGAAACAGGGCGTTTTTCGGACGCGAGTACCTTGAGTACTTTCAAGTCTATCTCCTTTGCCCTTTTTTCCTTGAAACCTGCCATCAAATCAAAGAGAAATATGACTACTGGATATATATAAACATTTATATAGAATGTTAATACGAATGTTCGTACTTTATTTATTACGAAACTAAGAAAATGAAAGTTTTAGGGTCGTGTTACCACGAAAACATTAAAAAGTCTTGTTATTTATACCAAACCAGCAAATGATTATTATGGAACTTGCAAAATTGCTCAAGTCCGACGAGAGAATCCTTCTCGTTGATGTAAAGCCTTCCAAATACTCGAATGTAACAAAGGATATATTCTCTATCATGTCCAAGAGCGGCGGATACTGGATTTATGTCACTATAAACAAGCCTTTCTCTGCATTGAGAGACAGCTTCATAAGAAAGAAAATAGACATGGAGGGCATATTTTTCATTGATATGGCATCGAGCTCCGGAGCCAAGAAGGATGCAAACTGCCTTTATCTCGGAGATCCGCACGACCTCACAAGCGTTTCCATTGCAATAGACCAGGCCATAGGCTCAATGAAGGGGGAAAAATTCATAGTTTTTGACTCAGTCAACACGCTGCTTAACTATAATAATGAGTCCATGGTAATAAGATTTATGCATTCCACGACGGCGAAAATAAGAGCCGAGAATGTCAGAGCCGTAATATTATCCGTAGGTAGCATGGATGAAAAAATATCGTCGCAGCTGGCGCAGTTCTGCGACAAATCTGTAAAATTGTAGGTGAAAATATGACTGACTACATAATTAATATGTTTCTTGGCACGGCAGGATTTACTGTCCTTCTGTTCATGAATACTGTTATTGT